>DJEF01000014.1 GCA_002431285.1 Ruminococcaceae bacterium UBA5905
CTGCTTCTCCTGCCGGATGCTCTGCAGGCAGCTGTGCCTGCCGTTTGTAATCAAGATAACGGAGGATATTTCCCGTACAGGAAAATGCCTGCCAGCTTGCAGCAGCATCCATCATGATCTCCAGCGCTCCTTCCCTTTTTGAGCCGGAACGGCCCGGCATTGTTAGTGTCAGCCTTATCCTAGCACATCATACAAGGGAAAACTGTCCTGCCTTGGCAGCATTTCAGCGATTGGAGGGATTCTGCTTGAAGCCAAAGTTGTTAAGCATGAATTCATTGTCGCGCCAGTCCGACTTGACCTTGACCCAGCACTGCAGGTTGACACGGCATCCCAAAAACTCTTCACAGTCTGCGCGGGCAGCACTGGCAATCTTTTTGAGCATGGCACCACCTTTGCCGATGACCATACCCTTATGACTCTCGCGCTCACAGTAGATATTCACGTCAATATCGATCAGGTCGGTGCCCGGGCGTTCCTTGAAGCGTTCTACGACTACAGCAATGCCATGAGGAATCTCGTCCCGCATGAACAGCAGTGCCTTTTCACGAATGAGCTCTGCCACCAGTTCTTTTTCCGGCATATCGGTGTAGGCATCATCGTCAAAGTAGTGCGGCCCCTCCACCGCATAGCGGCTCAGAGCATCAAACAGTTCTTCACTGCCTTCTTCGTTGCGTACACTGACGGTATATACATCGTCAAACACGCCAAGTGCTTTCAGCTCTGCTTTGCGGGTTTCCAGATCGGCCGGATCTTTCACCAGATCCGTTTTGTTGATCACTGCAATCGCCGGACCACCGTGCTGCAGCATCTCCACCAGAGCCATCTCCGACTCATTCAACGAGCCATACGGTTCAAACAGCATCATGGAAACATCTACATCTGCAATGGAATCGCTGGCGGTCTTGTCCATCCGTTTGCCCAGCTTGTTGCGGGCTTTGTGCACACCGGGAGTATCCAGCAGCACATACTGCTGCGGCCCCCGGGTGATGACGCCTGTAATGCGGGTGCGGGTGGTCTGAGGCTTGGAGGTAACGATGGCCACCTTTTCTCCGACCAGACGGTTGGTCAAACTGGATTTGCCCACATTGGGCCTGCCGATCACGGCCACAAAGACCGAGGATGTATCATAATGCGGCTGCATGGGTGTTGCATTTTTCAAAATAAAACTCCTGTCTCCTTGGCGCAGAATGCGCACAACAATTTGAATGGCCGGGGCAGCTTATTCCGTATAGCTGACGGTCCGGGGCAAGCCAAGCTGCGTCAGAACAGCTTCTTCTTTTTCCCGCATCCGCATGGCTTCCAGACCACCGTTCTCATGGTCGTAGCCCAGCAGATGCAGCATAGAGTGCACTGTAAGAAATGCCACCTCGCGCTGCAGCGGATGGCCGTACAGGTTGGCCTGCTCCAGCGCACGCTCCATGCTGATGACGATATCGCCAAGCATCATGCAGCCGTTGTTTTCGTCAATGTCGTACTTGCCGTTTTCCCCCAGAGGAAAGCTCAGCACATCGGTGGGCATAGGCTTGTTGCGGTACTGGTTATTCAGTTCTGCAATGGCAGCATTATCCACAAAGGTAACGCTGATCTCTGCCGGTGCATCAAAATGTTCATATTCCAGAACAGCATTGCAGGCACGGCGGATCAAGATGCGAAGCCCGGACGGCACCTTGACAGCTTTTTGGGAATTGGTGATCAAAACTTTATTGGACATAAATCAGTCCACTCCTTTCTGTTTCTGATGGATCTATTACTTTTTTTGATGATTTCATTTTTCAGGGTGCGCTGCTTTTTCGTATGCCTTGATGATCTCCTGCACAAGGCGGTGGCGCACAACATCTTTCTCAGTGAAGTAGCACTGTGCAATGCCGTTTACATTTTTCAGCACATGCAGTGCATCTACCAGACCGCTGCGGGTACGTTCAGGCAGATCGATCTGGGTCACATCGCCTGTGACGACCACCTTGGAGCCTACACCCATACGGGTCAGGAACATTTTCATCTGCTCCGGCGTGGTATTCTGGGCCTCGTCCAGAATGATAAACGAATCGTCCAGTGTCCGCCCGCGCATATAGGCCAGCGGCGCGATCTCGATGTCGCCGCGCTCGAGATAGCGCTGGTAGCTCTCCGCCCCCAGCATATCGAACAGCGCGTCATACAGCGGCCGCAGATACGGGTCCACCTTGCTTTGCAGGTCGCCGGGGAGGAATCCCAGCTTTTCCCCTGCCTCCACCGCCGGCCGGGTCAGAATGATGCGGTTGATCTCCTTCGCCCGGAAGGCCCGCACCGCCATCGCCACCGCCAGATAGGTCTTTCCGGTGCCTGCCGGCCCCACACCCACGGTGATGGTGTTGTGCCCAATGGCCTCCACATACTGCTTCTGCCCCAGGGTCTTCGGCTTCACCGGTTTCCCCTTGGAGGTCACGCAGATGCTGTCGGAGGACAGCTGCGGAATGGCGTCCTCGGCCCCCTCGCCCACCAGCATCAGCACATACCGCACATTCTGCTCGTTGAGCTGTTCGCCCCGGTTGATCAGCTCCAGCAGACCGTCGATGGCCTTCACCGCCCGGGAGACCGCCTCCGGCTCGCCGCTGACCTTGATATCCGTGCCCCGCGCCAATACGGTGACGCCGAATTCCTGCTCCACCAGGCGGATGTTGGCATCAAAGCTGCCGAACAGGGACACCGCCTGCTCCATCCGCTCTACATTGATGCTCTGTTCGATGGTGCATACTCCCTTACTCTTACGTTTCATTTGATATTTTATATTATAGTGCTAAAAATCTATTTTGTCATTCGGAAAAATAGCCAAATTTTCTCCAGATTTTTGCACATCTTCCCGTTATAGAGGCGTATTTCAGGACAGCGGCACCTCCACAGCGATATTTTCCACACAGCGATAGGTCACGGTCAGCGTATACCGCCCGTTCTGCACCGCACCGCAGCGGTCGATCTCCTCATACTCCGCATCCGCGAACAGTTCCTGCTCCTGCCGAGTCAGCTGCGCGACGGCAATGGCCGTTGCCTGCCCCTCGGTGCGGGCGGTCTTATCCCGCCGGGTCAGCACCCGGTATTCGTTGGTCACGCCGAGAGGCAGCCGCAGCCGCCCGGCGGTGAGGAAATGCTCCCTTGTATACGTAACGCCGTCGGCGGAAATATCCAGCGGCGCATACAGCGGCAGCTGCCAGTGCAGAAACGTCACCGTAGGGCACAGGACCGTGCGCCGGGGCGTTTCCCGCCAATAGGTCAGCGGCACCGACACGGTGATCTGCCGCCGGGTCTCAGCCATCACCTCTCCATAGGAGCGGCACAGCACCTCCCCCTGCTCGGTCACGTGCCGTCCGGACACCAGAAGCGTCCCCGCGCTCACCGCCTCTCCCACCAGCGCCAGCTTATCTCCGCCGGGCACCCGCATGGAGAGGATCCGTCCGTCCCGCACCGCCACCAGATTGGAGGGCTGCGACAGATCCAGCACCGGCGGCGTGGGGGTGCGCACCGCCACCTCCACCCGCGCCACGCTGCCGCTGGGATTGACGGTCATCCACGCGAGCGAGGGGATCCGATCCAGCCCGGCGATCTCCAGCTGCTTAATCTGCAGCTGATCGGTGCGGGCTCCTACGACCACGCCGTATTGAGCCGCAACCTCCCGGATCTGAGCGGCCAGCGCGGGGTCCTCGCACCCCACCACGTCCACCACCCATATCCGCGGGGTCAGCAACAGCAGCAGCGCCGCATATACCGCCGCCGCCACCAGCAGCCCCCGGCGGCGCCGATACCGATGCAGCCGGAAAGGCAGACCGTATTTCCGCTCCACCCGCATCCGCACGCAGGCACGGCGGGCAAGAGGACGCATCCGCCGATAGTCCCGGGCGAAGCAGCAGAATCGGGTGGTTTCTCCCCGGCGCTGCACACCCCACACCTGCATATTCCGGGCGGTGATGCCGTTGAGCAGCCGCTCCGGATAGCCGCCCTCCGTCTCCACCCGCACCCAGCCGGGAAACCACCGCCACACCGCCGTCAGCAGCATCGCCCGCTCACCCCTCTCCCCGGATGAATTCAATGCGCTGCAAATCTCCGGTAACCGTCGCGCCCTCCTCGGTCAGGCAGCCCATTTCCAGACCGCAGCCGAAAAAGGCCACCTGCCCTTCGGGGGTGCGCAGGCGAATGCATTCTTCCGTATACCCGGCGATCCCCCGGCAGCCGCCGATCACCGCCCGATGGCTGCCCTCGATCTCCAGCGTCGCCGCTGCCGCCAGCACCCCGCCGGGCAGATCCATCGCCCGTTCCACCCGCCGTCCCAACTGCCGTTTGCGCCCCATAGCCGTCTCATCCTCCCGCTCCCGTTTGCTTTCTATGTGTATGCGCCGGACCGGGGCATATATGCCCGCCCGCCTGCATACAGTGAAATTAAAGGAAGGGGGACAAACCGTGTTCATTCACACCTATCGCAAACAAACGCTGCTGGAGGTGGGGCGGCTGCTGGCGCTGGCCGCGCTGGCAATATTGCTGCTATGCCGCCCCCGGGCGCTGGCCACCGGCATCAGCCGGGGGCTGGCGGTCTGCGGACAGGTCATCATTCCCACACTGTATCCGTTCATGGTATTGGCGGGGCTGCTCACCGACTCGCCTCTGTGCCGCCGCCCGGGCAAACGAGTCGCCCGCATCACCCGGCGGTTGTTCGGGCTGCCGGGCTGCTGTGCCCCGGTGATCCTCTTAGGACTCATCGGCGGCTATCCCGCCGGGGCGCTGGGGATCAGCGGACTGCTGCGCCAGAACTGCATCAGCCGGGAGGAGGCCCGCCGCATGACCCGTTTCTGCATCAATGCCGGGCCGGGCTTCATCGTCAGCACAGTGGGCAGCGGGCTGCTGGGCAGCAGCACCGCCGGGTGGCTGCTGTTTGCCGCCCACGCGGCCGCCTCGCTGGGCATCGGCATAGGGCTCGGCCGGGGGTACCGTCATCCCCGCCCCGAACGTCCGCCCGACGACACGCCCCCGCGCTCTCTGGCACAGGTGGTCAGCGATACCTGCGGCAGTTTGTTGTCCCTATGCGGATTTGTGCTGCTGGCGGCGGCGGGGCTGTCGCTGCTGGATTCCGGAAAGCTGCTCCCCATCCTCGGGGATTTGCTGCGGCTGCCCCCCGCCACCCTCAGCCGCATCGCCGCCGGCATCACAGAGGTCAGCTGCGGCTGCATGGCGCTGGCCGCCTGGGAGCCGATGACCCCTTTCTGGCTTGGGCTGTGTCTCGGCTGGGGCGGGTTATCCGTCCACGGGCAGGTATGGGCGGCGCTGCGGGGACAGCTTTCTCCCGACGGCGGTTTTTTCCTGGGGCGGCTGCTCCACGGGGTGCTGGCCGGCTGTCTCTCGCTGCTGCTGTTCTATTGGATCCCCGCCCCGGGACGCGCTGCCGACGCGATGGCATCCGGCGACACGGCGCTGCCGTTTTCCGTCACCTGCGCCGCCTCGCTGGCGCTTCTGGGATTCACATTTTTGGCCATGCTCACCTTTTCTCCAAAAAACACTGGAAAAAATGCGCCGGATGTGATACACTGAGGATACGATACGGGATATTCTGTGATTACGAGGGGATTCGTTATGCGTCGGAAACTCTATGGCAACTCCATCAATCCATGCTGTGAATACTGCGCCTGTGCCAGGCGGTCGGCCGACGGGCGGGTGATGCTGTGTGAAAAGCGGGGCATCGTCCCCACCTATCACCATTGCCGGCGGTTCCGGTACGATCCCCTCAAGCGGATTCCTTTCCGCCAGCCTGCACTGGAAGCCTTTGAGGCCGCCGATTTCAAGCTGGATTGAAACGAAACGAATCAAGCACCCGTTCCTGCGAAAGCGCCGTAACACTTCCGCGGGAACGGGTGCTCTGTTTACTGCGAACCGGCCGGCTTTACGCCATGGGTTTCGACAAACCAACGTCATTCCGATGATTATAGGTGAGATCCGGCGCTACCTGCGGGACAACAACGCCATCCGCATCAGCCGCTCCATGCGGGATGTGGCCTACCGCGCCATGCAGGTCAAGGAGCAGCTGCTCAACGAGAACCACCGGGAGCCGACCATCGAGGAGATTGCCAAACGGCTCGATCTGCCGCGAGAGGATGTGGTGGTGGCGCTGGAGGCCATCGTGGACCCGGTGTCCCTCTATGAGCCGCTGTACAATGACGGCGGTGACACCATCTACGTGATGGATCAGCTGGGCGATCCCAACGACGACAGCAACTGGCTGGATGAGATTGCCCTCAAGGAAGCCATCGCCGCCCTCAGCGATCGGGAAAAGCGCATCCTCAATCTGCGCTTTTTCAAGGGCATGACCCAGGTGGAGGTATCCGCGGAGATCGGCATATCTCAGGCGCAGGTCAGCCGTCTGG
>DJEF01000036.1:0-11948 GCA_002431285.1 Ruminococcaceae bacterium UBA5905
GACAGCGACGAGCAGTTCACCAGCTATGAGGCGCAGATCGATTATTACACACAGTACATCAAAAAGCGTGACGACTGGGAGTTTGTCGCCGTCTATACCGACGAGGGCATCTCCGGCTGTAACACCAAGCACAGAGAAGGGTTCAACCGTATGGTGCAGGATGCCCTGGATGGGAAGATTGATCTGATCGTCACAAAGTCGGTCAGCCGCTTTGCACGGAACACCGTGGACAGCCTTACCACCGTCCGCAAGCTGAAGGACGCAGGCGTGGAGGTCTATTTTGAAAAGGAGAACATTTATACCTTCGACAGCAAGGGCGAGCTGCTGATCACCATCATGTCGAGCCTTGCGCAGGAAGAAAGCCGTTCCATTTCCGAGAACGTGACCTGGGGGCAGCGAAAGCGCTTTGCCGACGGCAAGGTCAGTATGCCCTACAAGCACTTCCTCGGTTATGACAAGGGCGAAAACGGTCAGCCAGTTGTCAACGAGGAAGAAGCAGAGGTTGTGCGACTCATCTACAAGCTGTTCCTGCAGGGAAAAACGGCATCCGGTATCTGCAAACAGCTTGATGGGATGGGAATTCCAACGCCTTCCGGGAAAAAATCATGGAGCCAATCTACGGTCACCAGCATCCTCACGAACGAGAAATATAAGGGCGATGCACTTCTACAGAAGAAGTTCACAACGGACTTTTTGACCAAAAAGCAGAAGGTCAACGAAGGCGAAGTACCACAGTATTATGTGGAGAACAGCCATCCGGCGATTATCGATCCGCTGGAGTTCGACATGGTGCAGGCGGAGATGTCCAGACGGCAGAAGCTCGGCCGATCCTACAGCGGTGCCTCAATCTTCTCCAGCAAGGTCGTATGCGGCGACTGCGGCGGGTTCTACGGTCAGAAAATCTGGCACTCCAACGACCCGTACCGGAAAGTGACCTGGCGCTGCAACAGGAAATTTAAAGGAAAAACCGTGTGCGAAACACCATCCTTAGATGCCGATACCATCAAGACAGGTTTTCTGAAGGCGTACAACAGGCTCATGGGTAATCGGGAAGAACTGCTTGCTGCCTGCGAGATCATGCGTGAGGCGGTCAGCGACTGTGCGGCGCTGAATGCGGAGATCGATGCGTTGAACACGGAAATAAAGGTTGTCGCCGAAATGGTTGACCAATGCGTCAAAGAAAATGCAGTCAAAAAGCAGTCGCAGGAAGCCTACGCCCGGAAGTACAATGCGCTGGTGAAGCGGTACGATAAGGCGGCGGCAAGGCTGAATGACGCTACCGCCGAGAGAAATTCAAGAGCTGCCCGTGATCGTGAGCTTCGCATTTTCATCTCCGAGTTAACGGAAAAGCCCCTCGTCCTTGAGGAGTGGGACGAGGAGCTGTGGGTCAGCATTTTGGAAACCGCCACGGTTCAGAGAAACGGGCATATCATATTTCTATTTAAGGACGGAACGAGCATTGAAGTCGGGGCTGAATAAGCCCCTTCTTTTTTTGCCCGAACCGAAAATGCAACGGTCTGTTATGACCGGCTTTGAAAATGCAACGGTCGGGAAGAAAAGTATCAGAGTAATTATCAAGCGTGAAAAGCGGTCTGAAAAGGAGTGTTTTCACGGTGGAAAACGGCGGCGTTTTCAATACGCCGATACTTATCTCAAAAGTCGAAATGCGAAAAAACCTTGTGCCAAGCCGCTTTCAGAGCATAGAAGAAGAACCGTAGTTACAATACATATCGTATCACAATTACGGTTCTTATTTGAAGTAGAGCATCACCCTTGTATTTCTCATTTGTGAGAATACTCATGACCGTTGTTCCACTCCATTGCTCTCTTCCACCTGGTGCAGGAATCTGATGTCGCTCAAGGTAGCCGCAGATAGCACCGTCACTTTCGCCGAGCAGCCACAGGCGATAGATCAACTTAACAATCTGTGCCTCCTTTTTGTTGACTGCCGGATAACCGTCCTTTCCACGGTCATATCCAAGGAAGCGGGAATACGGAGCGGAGTATTTGCCGTCAGAGAACCGTTTGCGCTGTCCCCATGTAACATTTTCTGAGATGCTGCGGCTTTCCTCCTGGGCAAGGCTACTCATAAGTGTAATCAGAAATTCACCGGCAGTGTCAAGCGTATGGATGTGCTCTTTTTCAAAATATACCTCTATACCCGCATCCTTTAGTTTTCTGATCGTGACCAGAGTATCAACGGTATTTCGCGCAAAGCGGGAGATTGACTTTGTAATGATGAGGTCGATTTTCCCGTTGAGGGCATCAGAGATCATACGGTTGAAGCCGTCACGGTTTCTGTAGGACAGACCGGACAATCCGTCATCATAGTAGATGCCGGCAAACTCCCAGGCGGCATTGTTTCTGATGAGATCCTCGTAGTACTCCCGCTGAGCGAAAAGACTCGTTTCCTGCTCCTCGGAACTCGTGGATACACGGGCATAGGCGGCCACCTTGCGTTTCTGCGGTGCGGCATCCGCATTGGTCGTAAGCGCAGGAACGAACTCTACTTGAGTGACTTTCTTCTCTGACACAGCAATCCACGCTCCAATTCTCCCACGGCGGGTTGATAGATGTCCAGAAGTTCATCGCGCAGCTTCTCATACTCTTTCTCCGTAAGGAGTCCGTTCAGCGCCATGTGCAAAAGAATATTTTCGCCGATTCTGTAGTCTATCTCCCGCCTTGCCGTTTCTTCATTCATAGTTGCCGTACCTGCCCTTCCGATAGCACTCCTGGGAACAGTATTTCTGCGGCGAGTTCTTGTTCACCACAAATGTCTGCTTGCAGACAGGGCACTGCCGCGCATCGTCACTGGCTCTGCCGGATGTGTAGCGCCGTTTGTTCCACCAGGTCTGATTACACTTCCTGCAGCAGAAAATCCGAGGTCTTGTTTTGCGCTCATATATGA
The DNA here is from genome assembly GCA_002431285.1 of Ruminococcaceae bacterium UBA5905. Lineage (GTDB taxonomy): Bacteria > Bacillota > Clostridia > Oscillospirales > Acutalibacteraceae > UBA5905. Next base: position 2,909 of record DJEF01000036.1, read on the forward strand.
TTTTCTTTCCGCACTCCTTACAGACGGGGTACTGTGACTCCGTGAGTTCCCGCTCCTTCTCGACTTTGGCACAAGCGTGCCGGACAGTAATCGTTGAAACTTCCAGCATGGCAGCGATCTTTTCATAGCCGATTCCATGGTCATGAAGGAATGTCAGGAGCTCGATTTGATTTTGATCCATTTTGATCACCTCCGGCTCTATGTATTGCTCTGAAACGAAAAAAAGTCAAGGCTCCTCAGAAGCCCTGACCCCTTGCATTATATAGTAGAAAAGCCATTTGATAAATATTTTTGTCCTCGATTTTCACCCGGAAGCTCAACGCAAACCCGGCACACGACGAAACTTAACCCCCTGTAAAATGCAACGGTTCAGGCTCGTAGACTATTCGACGGCTTTGCCAGCTTCTCCCGGGATGCCTTTGGTGTATCCCGGGAGAAGTTTTCGTATGGGGCGGGAGAGGCAGAAACACCATGCATTCGCCGATACGGGAAATGCGGTGCCTTGCCCGGGGGTACCCTATGGCATGGCGGTGGCTGTTCCGGGCAACGGCAAGGGGTCTAAGTCTCCTCCCACATACGGAGTATTCTTATGGGATTTGAGATCCTTTTGAGAATGCTCTGTTTTTTCATGCCTGTTTCTTCAAGTTCGATGCCTGCGGTGTCATCAGGCGCGGTGGACGGAAAATCCGGCGGGGAGGATCGGCCGGGCGGTCCCGGACGCGGGAGAGAATATGGCTGCGGCGTTTTTTGCTTGGTTTCGTGGGGCGCCCGGTCTCGGTGCCTGAGGTTTTGTCCCTCGCTTCTTCCTCTTCGCTGTCCGGGATGCGTTGCGGCTCTGCAGAGAAAACGTCTCGACAGCGCTGCCTTTTTTGTTGACCGACGGACAAAAATGTGGTAGAATAAAGAAAAATACATACTTGACACGAAAATACGGTTTTGAAAAGTTGTATGCTGAGTAGATATCCCGCTGTTGCGGGTGAGGGAATCCGGTTTGAATCCGGAACAACCGCCATTACTGTATTTGACCGTAGGGAGCGCATAACCATTGAAAGACCGGGTGAATTTCGCTGATCCTTTGAGAAGGGTGCTCCCGTGCAGGGCTTTTCTGCCGTCATAAGTCAGGATACCTGCCGTATTTTCGTAAAAAAAGGTTTCCATTGCTTTGGCGTGAAGGGTGCAGCCGATTGGTCAGGAGCCGTATGACGGTCTTGCTCCGGTGCGCTTTGGCGTTGATCCGGGCCTTTTTCGCCGTACCCTCCGACGGTCGCTGTACCCTTCCGAACCTTTCGGAAGGGTATTTTTGTTGGGGGTGATTTTTCTGGATCCGGAGGAAAAGCGGGATTACGCGGTGCAGCTGCTGCGAGCCAAGCAGGACGCTTTGGGGCGCAGACCGAAAAAGGAGGATTTCCCCGAGGCGGAGCGCTCCCGCATCAAGGCTTTTTTGGGTCCCTGGCCACGGGCGTTGGAGGCGGCGGGACTGAAAGAGCCGGGAATGTCGGCGAATCGCAGAAAAGTGACACACAAAAGAAAATCGCGAGAAAGGCAAGAGTGAACATGAAGAATAACTGGAAGAAGATTTTATCCGTATTTCTGGTCGTGGCAGCGATCGTGTCCCTGCTGTCGGTGGCAGCGCTGGCCGAGGATGGGGATATGACCCTCACCATATCCATGGAGGGGGCGACGCTGGGACAGGGCTTCTATGTGGAGCCGAAGCAGTATACCCTTTCCGAGATCAACAGCCTTTTGGCCGGGGAGGGCTACGGTCCGTATACCGGGGAGACCCTGACGGCAGGCATGGCGACGCTGGCGATGCTGCTGGATCAGGGGCTGGAATACACCAATACCGGCGCCTGGGAGGATACGGTGTACCTGTCCGGTGTCAAGGGAATCGACAAGGGCGAATTGCATATCCCCTCGATCATCAGCGAAAACGGCGGTCCTACCGACGAGGAAAACGACGGCAACGAGGATGAGTACCTGGGTGAATTCGATTATAGTCAGATGTCCGGATGGATGATCACTGTGGATCATCACATGATCGGCGTGGGCTGTGGGAATTACAATGCCGCCGAAGCCGAGGCGGAAGGGCATACCTTCGGGGACGGCTCGGTGATCCGCTGGCAATTCACCCTGTACGGCTATGGGCTGGATCTGGGCGTGGATAACGGCTGGGGCATGGGCGATCCCTATTACACCGCCGCGGATAAGGGGACACTCTATCGCAAGTATGCCCAGCTGAACGGCGACGGATTTTTCGCGGCTCATGCGCAGGCAAAAGCCGATGCCCTTGCGGTGATGGAGGATCTGACCGCCACACAGGAGCAGGTGGACGGCGCGCTGGCGGCGCTGGAAGCTGCCGCCGAAAAGCCGGAGAGGGCTCTCGATGCCGCCACGGTGCTGAATGAAACCATGGCGCAGCTGGCCTCTACCGTATCCGCTCCGTCCTTCGGCACGACAGCCGGAGAATGGTCGGTGCTCGCTCTGGCGCGGGGCGGATTCTACGACAAGAACAATGCCTATTTTACCGACTATTACGACCGCATTGTGCAAACCGTCAATGAAACGGCGGCATCCGTCAATCTGAACGGAGCGCTGCATAAGGTGAAATCCACCGAGAATTCCCGTCTGATCCTGGCGCTGTCGGCCATCGGCAAGGATGCGCGCAAGGTGGGGGATTGGAATCTGGTACAGGCGTACAGCGCCAACGGTTTTAACTGGATCAAAAAGCAGGGGATCAACGGCCCGGTCTTTGCGCTGATCGCGCTGGACAGCAAGCAGTATCCGACTGCCGATACCACCATCCGGAGCCAGTGCGTAGAATATATCCTTTCCAAGGAGCTGACCGGGGGCGGCTGGGCTCTCAGCGGCGCGGCGGCCGATCCCGACATGACGGCGATGGCGCTGCAGGCGCTGGCTCCGTACGTGTCCGATGCGACGGTCGCGGCGGCCTGCGAGCGGGCGTTCGGCGTGCTGTCCTCCATCCAGAAGGATACCGGCGGATACGCCTCATGGGGTTCGGTGAACTCGGAGAGCATCGCTCAGGTGGTGGTGGCTTGCACCGCCCACGGCATCGACCCCCATACCGACCCGCGCTTTGTCAAAAACGGGAGATCCGCCTTGGATGCGCTGCTCTCCTTCTATGTGAAAGAGGGCAAGGGCTTTGCCCATGTGCTGGATGGCAGCAACACGGCGGTAAACGGCATGGCCACCGATCAGGCGTGCTATGCGCTGGCTGCTTACAAGCGCTTTAAGGCCAATGAGAACCGTCTCTACGATATGACCGACGCCTTTGATCCGGCGGAGCCGCTGAAAGCGATCCTCGCTGCCCCGCAGAAGGTCGGCAGCACGAAGGGAACGAAATTCAAAGCCACCGTCAGCATCAATGCTTGGGATAACGAGGCGGGGTATAAGCTGCTGGATGCCGTGATGAGCATTCCCGACGGCGTGACCGTCACCGATGTGGTTCCGTCCGCCCGTCTGTCCGGCGGCACGCTCAGCTATCATCTGGAAAGCACCTCCGGCAAGCTGCGGATCGTCTATTTTGATGCGGCCGGGCTGACCTCCCTGACGGTGAGCGACGGAGACTATCCCGCGGAGCTGTTTTCGGTTTCTCTGGAGTTGGCGAAGGATCTGGAGCCGGCCAGCGAGCAGACGCTTTCGCTGGAGAGCCTGTCGCTGAAACTCACATCCGATTCGTCAGATGAGGCGGCCGTCTGCGCGGTGGATACGTCCGATGCAACGGTGCGGTTCGCCATCGTCCGGGGGATCTCCCTGACGGCTGTGTGTATGTATACCGGAGACGGGGTGGACTGGATCCCCGAAGACCGAAAAGCGGTGGCGCTGTTTGTTTCCGAATTGGCCGCGCCCTGCGGGCTTGCCTATACACCCGATGCCGGGGTGGAATTCTTCTTTAACCGGGCGCTGACCGACAAGAGCGGGCTGGTCACGTATGTGGCGGTCGTTCCGGCCGCTCTGCCCATGGAAGAGCTGGTGAAGCTGGAAAACTTCTCCTTTGCGGAGGGCACGGAATGCGGCAGCGTGCAGTTTGGTGATGTGAACGACGACGGCGTGCTCAATGCGCAGGACGCACTGAATACGGTGAACCTGTGGCTGCGGAGAGCGACGGGCGTATCCGACAAGCAGATCCTCTGTGCCAATGTCAATTCCGACAGCCGCATCAACACCTTTGATGCTCTGGGTATGGCGGAATCTTATGTGAACGGCACAGAGTTTGCGGTGATTCTCAAAACCGTGAATAAGATGAATCCCTGAGAGCGGACCGGAAAATGAGATAGAGGGCGGGATACGATGGACAAGGAAGCACGATCGAAACGGAAAAAATGGCTGTGGCCGGTGATCGGGATCGGGTCGGCGATATTGGCGGCGGTCATTCTGTGGCTGTGCCTGTGGCGTGGCGGCCTCGTATCCCCGTCCCCGACACTGAAGATCGAAAGTCCGCAGAAACGTGCCTTTGGGGACAGCGCCCCCTTCACGGTGGATGTGACCCTTTCCGCCCTGGGGGAGGCGCTGTATCCGGCGGCCAGTCTGTCGGTGGATTTTGACCGCTCCCGGCTGGAGTTTCTGGGGGTCGCAGAGGGGAATCTTCCGGTCACCGACGGCGCGTCCGGTGAAAAGCTGCCTGCATGGAGCGTGGATCCGGAGCAATGCAACAAGACCGGGATCATCCGCATCATGTATCTGGATATGACCGGCGGCAAGTATGCTTTTTCCAAAGAGCTGATCGACGGGACGGACAATGTGGTGCTGCGCCTGTCCTTCCGGCTGCGCGGCAGCGCCCGGCGGGGAGATGTGTACGAGCTGAATGTTGCCGATGCGGTGTTCGCCGCCAATGAAGAAGCGGAGAGCCTTGCCTCGATCCGGGGCACGCTGAAAACGGTGAACGGAAGAATCGCGGTGGAAAAATAAAGGAGCCGGAGAGGGGAGCATGAGCATGAAAAAACGGATCCGGTTGATGGCGTTATGGCTGATCCTGGTGCTGGGGCTGTGTGCGTGCCGGGGCATTCAGGATATGGATTTCAAGGGAACCATCGACATTCCCGCCGACGGGCTTGTTTCAACGGATGTATGGAAGAGCCTGAAGGACGACAACGGCGTCGCCACATTTGTGGGGGAATCCAACGGGTATCGGTATGAGTGGACGGTGTTCGGCAGCGATGTGTCCGATGTGTCCGCGTTGGATCTCCGGGCGGATATCACCCGGCTGGATGAGACCGCATTCACCGTCACGCTGTTTAACCGCGCGGCGACCTTTCCGGCGGTGCTGTCCGTGTATCAGAACAGCGTCTGGAGTGCGCCGAGCGCGGTCGTGTATCGGAATGGCGAGGCGGTGACGTCCGCCTCCATCACCGGCAGCAACGTGTCCATCGTCAATTTCAGCGTCCCCGATCTGTCGGGGGAATACACCGTCCGGGCGGACGTGCCGGAGGATACGAGCCGCTCCTCGGCGCCCGCACAGGAGTCGACCCCGGACAAGCCTGCGTCGGATGACCGGAAGTATTCCGCCGGGACGCAGACCGAGCGGGACAAGTATCAGACCGATCCGATCCCGGAGGGGAAGCCTCTGCCCGTGGAGCCGGAGGATCAGACGGTGGATACGGCCAAACGGCTCACCTGCACCTTTTCCATCGAGTGCACCACCATCTTCAATCACCTGTCCGATCTGGAATCGGGTAAGCTGGAGGTGCTGCCCAAGAACGGCATCATTTTGCCCCGGCAGACGGTGACGTTCTCCGAGGGGGAATCGGTGTACGATGTGCTGCAGCGGGTGTGCCGGGAGAACGGGATCCATCTGGAGGCCTCCTGGACACCGGTGTATAACAGCGCCTATGTGGAGGGGATACACAATCTGTATGAGTTTGACTGCGGTTCGCTGTCCGGCTGGATGTATCGGGTGAATGGCTGGTATCCGAATTACGGCTGTTCCCGGTATGGGCTGGCGCAGAACGACGTGGTGGAATGGCGGTATACCTGCGATCTGGGTAAGGATGTGGGGTGTGAGTGGCTTGCCGATGAAGCAAACGGATGAATTCGCCCGGTATCATCCGGTGGTGAATCTGCTGTATTTTGTGTTTGTGCTGGGCTTTTCCATGGTGCTGCGTCATCCTGTGTATCAGGGGATCTCTCTGCTTTGCGCTGTGACATACAGCCTCCGGTGCACCGGCAGGAGGGGGCTGCTGTTTTCACTGAAATACGCGCTGCCGCTGATATGTCTGACTGCCCTGATCAACCCCGCTTTCAACCACGAGGGGGTCACGATCCTCTGTTATCTGCCGCTGGGCAATCCGCTGACGCTGGAGAGCATTCTCTACGGAATCTCCGCCGGGGTCATGTTCGCTACGGTTCTTCTCTGGTTCACCGGTGTCAACCGGGTTTTCACTACGGACAAGTGCGTGTATCTGTTCGGGCGGGTGCTCCCGTCGCTGTCGCTGCTTCTGAGCATGACGCTGCGGTTCATTCCCCGGTTTCACCGGCAGATCGAAACGGTGAAGGAGACCCAGAAATGCCTCGGCGCCGATACGGAGAATGGCGCGCTCTTCGCCCGAATGAAGAATGCCCTGCGGGTGTTTTCCGTCGTGGTGACCTGGAGTCTGGAGAATTCCATCGAAACCGCCGACAGCATGAAAAGCCGCGGCTACGGGCTGGGGCGGCGGACGGCCTATTCCATCTATCGCTTTGAGGAACGGGACAAGGTCGTGCTCGGCACGATCCTGGCGCTGGGGATCCCGGTTTTGTGCGGCGCAATAGCCGGCGGGGCTGCCTTTCGGTTTTATCCCAGCGTCCGGATTGCCGCGTTTTCCCCGGTGAATTGTCTGCTGCAGGCGGCGTATTTTGCCCTGTGCAGCATTCCGGTGATGCTGAATTGGAAGGAGGATGCCGCATGGAATGCTATACGCTCCGGGACGTGAGCTTTTCCTATCCTGAATGTCGGGAAAAGGCGCTGGACGGTGTGGATTTGACCGTGCGGCAAGGGGACTTTTTGGTGCTGTTCGGCGCTTCCGGTTGTGGGAAATCCACCCTGCTGCGGCTGCTCAAAACCGCGCTGTCTCCCCATGGTACACAGACGGGTGAGATCGCGTTTTCCGGGCGGCCGCTGTCCGAAACGGACGTCCGCACACAGGCGCGGAGGATCGGATTTGTCAGCCAGTCCCCGGAGAATCAGATCGTCTGCGACAAGGTGTGGCATGAGCTGGCGTTCGGCGCGGAGAGTCTCGGCCTTTCGCAGACGCTCATCCGTGCCCGGGTGGCGGAAACGGCGGCGTTCTTCGGGATGGAGGAATGGTTCTATCGGGATGTGCGGGCGCTGTCCGGCGGACAGAAACAGCTGCTGACGCTGGCCGCTGTGATGGTGATGGATCCGGAGGTGCTGATTCTGGATGAGCCCACGTCCCAGCTGGACCCCATTGCCGCATCTGCATTTGTCGGTATGCTGGCCAAGCTGAATCGGGAGCTGGGCATCACCGTTATCCTCGCAGAGCACCGTCTGGAGGAGGTCATTCCGTACGCCACCGAGACGGCGGTCATGGAGCATGGCCGGATCCTTTGCCAGGGCGCGCCGGGAGAGATCGCCGGGGCGCTGCGGCACAGCGCGATGCTGGCGGCTCTGCCGGCCTCTATGCGGCTGTGGGCGGCGCTGGAGGAGGAGGGGGCGCCGTGCCCCACCTCGGTCAAGGCGGGCAAGGCATGGCTGGAGACCTATGCGCAGACCCATACTGCCAGGGTATACCGGCGGGAATCGCCGGAGTTCGGAGAGCCGGTTCTGACGGCCGACGAGATCTGGTTTCGGTATGAACGGGACGGTCAGGATGTGCTGAGGGGGCTTTCCCTTTCTCTCCGCCGCGGGGAGTGGCTGGCGCTGGTGGGCGGAAACGGCGCGGGCAAAAGCACAGCGCTGAAGGTGCTGTCCGGCATACGCGCCGCCCAGCGGGGAGACTGCGTCCGCGAAGGGAAGATCGGCGTGCTGCCGCAGGATCCTCAGGGACTGTTCGTGAAAAAAACGGTGGCGGAGGATCTGGAAACCGTATGGATCGACCGCAAGAGGAATGAGGAATGGGAGCGGCGTCTGCAAACCGTCTGCGCGCTATGCGGAATAGCGCATCTGTTGGAGCGCCATCCCTTTGACCTGTCCGGCGGCGAGATGCAGCGGGTGGCGCTGGCAAAGGTCTTGCTGGCGGAGCCGGATGTTTTGCTGCTGGACGAGCCGACTAAGGGGATGGACGCGGCGTTCAAGACGCAGTTTGCCGCGATCCTGTGCGATCTGCTGGGCCGGGGTTATGCGGTGCTGATGGTCAGCCACGATGTTGAGTTCTGCGCCGCCTATGCCGATACCGTCGGGGTATTCTTTGATGGGGCGGTTACGGCTGTCGGTACGCCCGCGGACATCTTCGCCCGCAATCATTTCTATACCACCGCGGTCAGCCGGATGGCGAAGAATGCGCTGCCGGCGGCGGTCACGGTCGGCGATGTGCTGACCGCTTTCGGAAAAGCGCCGGAGGCTGTGTCACCCCATCGCGCCGCACCGCCGTCCGCTGCGCCGGTGGCGCCGCTCCCAGATCAACCGGGAGCTAAAAAGTCTCTGTCTCTGCCTCGGAAAATACTGGCGGCCTTTTTTGCTCTGTGCAGTCTCGGCGTCTTTGTGTACGCCACGGCGGTAACGGACCTGACGAAAATTGTGACTTCCTCCGGCATCACCCGGGACGGATACACGCAGTTTATCGTGTATGGGGTGTTTCTGCTGTCGCTGTTGGGATTCATTCTGTCCACGGCACAAAAGAGCGATGGGAGCATAGCGGTGCAAACGCCCAAAGAGAAACGCAAGCTCTCGAAACGAACGGCGTTTGCCTGCGTGCTGATCCTGCTGGTGATCCCGCTGACCCTGTATATCGGGGTGTTTTATTTCGGGGACCGCAGCTACGGCGTGGTGTCGGTGCTGCTGTTGTTGTTCTGTATGCTGCCCTTCTTCATGATATTCGAGGGCAGAAAGCCCAAGCCCCGGGAGATCGTGGTTATGGCGGTGCTGTGC
>DJEF01000036.1:11999-34334 GCA_002431285.1 Ruminococcaceae bacterium UBA5905
AGCGGGCTGGGGGTGGCCGGTCGGGCGGCTTTCTTTATGCTGCCCCAGTTCAAGCCGGTCCTGGCGCTGACGATCCTCGCGGGTATCGCTTTCGGCGGGGAGGCGGGATTTATGGTGGGCGCGGTCACGATGCTGGTGTCCAATATGCTGTTCTCCCAGGGGCCGTGGACGCCGTGGCAGATGTTCGCCATGGGCATCATCGGGTTTCTGGCCGGAATCCTGTTCCGCAAAGGTCTGCTGCGCCGGACGCGGCTCTCCATTTGCATTTTCGGCGCGCTGAGCGCCGTGGTGATCTACGGCGGGATTATGAATCCGGCGTCGGTGCTGATCTTCACGCCGGCGTCCTTTGGGTGGAAAGCGGTCCTTTCCTCCTATCTGACGGGGTTCCCCATGGATCTGATCCATGCCGCCTCGACGGTGGTGTTTGCGGCTTTTCTCGCCGAACCGATGCTGGAAAAGCTCGACCGGATCAAAACGAAATACGGACTGGCCGAATAGAGAGAATACGAGCATTCCACCGGCAGAGCGACCGATGGAAAAACGGGGACGGAAATTTCCGTCCCCGTTTTTTGCTGCTTTCTTCCGCTTTCGCCCGGCTTCGACAGACAGCCGGAGAGGGAAACGCCTTCACTGGAAAAATATGGCAATGACCGCCTAATCGTCGTCCGGCTTGCCCATACTCTGGGTGTACCGCCCGTGTCCTCGGACGCGGGCAATTATACGCGGAGAGGACGGATTTTTGTGGATTTTGAGATTCGCTATTATACGGCGCACCGGGGTGTCCGGATGCAGGTGGAGCGGGATGAGCTGTCGGCATTTGTGATCCGCAGTAAGGCGGTCGATCGTATTGTCAACGATGTGATCGACCGCACCGGCGACGGAGCGGAGAGAAAGATTGCCTGATGCCGCATCCGGTCCGGTGGGATTCCGCCGGTCGTGCGTATGCAGTTTTTGTCAAAAGGGGCGAAGAGAACATGGGTTTTATCCGACACTGGTTGCAGCTGGGGGACAAAGAAGAGATTCTGCGGGACAGCCGGGGCAGACCGTTTGACAGCGACACTCCGTATACGCTGGCGGAGGATCGGCTGCACGGGGCGGAACAGGACACCGGCGTCTGCCTGATTGACGTGGCCTACATCCGCGTATCCACCGAACGGCAGGTGAGCGACGGCTACGGTCTGGTCACGCAGACGAAGGACATCGTGGATTGGTGCGAGCGGAATGCGGTGCGCAACTGCATCCTGATCCGGGAGGAGGGGTTCACCGGCACGGTGATGGATCGTCCTGCGCTGAATGCGTTTGTGGAGCGGGTTGGGCGCATCAACCGGGCCCAATACGATAAGGGCCGGGAATACCGCATCCGGCAGCTGATCGTCCCGCGCCTGGATCGTCTGGGACGTACCCTGTACGGCACCTTGCAGTTCATTCAGGATTATCTGATGACCAGAGACACGGCTAAGGCTTCCACCGTCAATACCAATCGGTACGCCATCGGCTTTGTCTCCTGCAAGGAGGCCATGCTGAATATCTCGGTGAACCAATACGGCGTGGTCGATCCCACCTCCATGATGATGCTGCAAATCTTCGCCTGCTTTGCCGAATTTGACCGCAACCAGATCGTCACCAAGCTGAAAGCCGGGCGGCAGGAGCACGTGGCCGCCGGGTATCCGCTGGGCGGCGGAAAGAAACCGTACGGGTACCGCTATGTGCAGGAGAACGGCATCGGGAACTACGTGACCGTGCCGGAGGAAAAGGCCCGGTTCCTGGAGGCGCGGCGATTGTTTGTGGAGGAGCATCTGTCGCCGGCGGAGATCGCGATGACGCTGGGATTTTCTACCGAGCAGCTGGTGATCAATATGCTGAAGCGCCGCACCTATCTCAACCGTCTGACCTTTAACGGCGCTGAATACGACGGCCGGTTTGAGGCGTTTATCACCGAGGAGCAGTGGCAGGAGCAGCAGGACGAATTCCAGCGGCGCGCCAAGGGACGCAGCAGCTCCGTGTATGTGTTGACCTCGCTGGTCTATTGCGGCAATTGCGGCGCGAAAATGCGCTATCAGAAGGACGCCAACGGCAAGCTGCGGCTGGTATGCTATTCGCAGGAGCGCTCTCCCTCCAAGCGGCATCTGGTGCGGGATATCCATTGTCCGAACCGGACGCGGTATAATGCGGGGGAGATCGAGCGGGCCGTGTTCGACGCGCTGTTCGCGCTGTCCTATCGGAACGAAGCCACCGTCAAAAAATCGGTGAGCCGTCTCGACCAGCTGCAGCAGATCGAGCAGGAGATCAAAAAGGAGCAGAGTGCGCTGGATCGACTGGTGCGGTTGCGGACGGAGGAGGATGTCACGCCGGAGATGGACGCCGCATACCGGCGGCGTATGCGGGAATGCGGCGAGCGCATCGCCGTACTGGAGCAGCAGAAGAAAAGCGCCCGCAGTCTGCAAAATCGGATGCGGAGATCCGACGGCGCTCGCAGGATGCTGGCCGATCTGCAGCAGACCTGGGAAGAGATGACCAACGTCGAAAAACGCACCGTGTGCCGGGAGCTGATCGAACGGGTCACGGTGACCGATACGGGGGACGGGACCGCCCCGCGGCTGGATATCGCCTTTGCTCCCTCGGTGCTCCCGGAAACGGAGACCGCCCCGGAGTGATCGCACCGTATCGGGTCTCCGGCGCGGCCGTAGAATCCTCACAAATAATGAACCCGCCCGGCTTCTGCGGATGCCGGACGGGTTCGTTTACTGTGGGATATGTACAGTCCGCGGAAAGATGTTCGACAACTCTATTTCATCGGAACGGCATAGGTGGAAAATCGCACGTCCAAGTCCAGGTTGAAATTGTCGATGGCTTTGATCAGTCCGATACAGCCTACCTGGAACAGATCGTCCGGATTCTCTCCGCGCCCGGCGAATCGCTGGATGACGCTGAGCACCAGCCGCAGATTGCCGTTGACCAGCTGATCGCGGGCGGTGGGGTCGCCGGCCCGCATCGCCCGCAGCAGCCGGATTTTGTCCGCCTCGCTGAGCACCTTCAGCGTGGAGGTGTTCACCCCGCAAATTTCTACCTTGTTGTACATATCCACCGCATCCTTTCTCACAGTCGTTGTTGGCCGACGCTTACGATTACAGTATGGGCACGGGAGCCGCCGCTGCAATCCGTTTTTTTCCGCATTCCGGGACGAGGGTCGTCCGTCCCGGCGAAAACTGTCGGAACGGCGACGGCGGCCGTCAAGACAAAAATGCATGGGAAAACCACTTGTCAATTGGCAAAATCTGCGGTATACTACTATGGGATACGGATGAAATTCCGCCGCGTGGGTATACTACCGTCACAGTACGGTATACGCGGAGGGATGCGCTGTGAAACAGGATAAGCCGGAGAAGAAGCCTGCGGGGACAGAACCGGATAAGGAGAATGAGGATGAGACCACCCGTCTGCAACGGCGGCTGCAGATGGTGGAGGATACCGGTTCGGTGACGACCGATAACGGCAGCCACCGGATCCACTGTATGACCATCGTGGGACAGATCGAGGGGCACTATGCCCTGCCCAGCGAAACAAAGGCCACAAAATATGAGCACATGATCCCCCAGCTGGTGGCGGTGGATGAGAGCCGGGAGATTGAGGGGTTGCTGGTGCTGCTCAATACCGTGGGGGGCGACGTGGAGGCCGGTCTGGCGCTGGCGGAGCTGATCGCCGGAATGAAGAAACCTACCGTGTCGCTGGTGCTGGGCGGCGGCCATTCCATCGGTGTGCCGCTGGCGGTGGCGGCGCGGCAGTCTTTTATCGTCCCCTCGGCCACAATGACCATTCATCCGGTGCGCATTAACGGGCTGGTGCTGGGGGTGCCCCAGGCATTTACGCATTTTCAGCGGATGCAGGAGCGGATCATCGACTTTGTGTGCCGCCATTCCCGTATGACACCCCAGCGGTTCTCCCAGCTGTGTATGAATACCGGAGAGATGGCGACGGATGTGGGCAGCGTGCTGGACGGCCAGGAGGCAGTGGACGAGGGACTGATCGACCGACTCGGTTCGCTCAAGGAGGCGCTGGCGGCGCTGTACGCCATGATCGAGCAGGAATAACGATACCGGCTGCCCCGTTCATCGGGGCGCGCCGGATACATAGGACAAGAATCAGACAAAGCGGAGGCGTTACATAGATGGCAACCAAAAAGACTACCCGTAAAACCGGCGGCGCCCGGCGAACTTCCTCCCGGGAGACGGCGGCGCAGCAGAGCGCCCGGCGGCAGGTGAAAGCGGTGATCCTGCTGGCGGTGGCGGTGCTGCTGTTCTGCATCGCTCTCATTCCCGGCGAGCACCTCTGGACGTGGATGCATAACTTTCTGCTGGGTCTGCTCAGCTTCAGCGCCTATGTGCTGCCGCTGGTGCTGGCGTTTGTGGCGGTGATGCTGGCGCTGGAGAAGGACCAGAGCAGCGTCAGCGCCCGCATCTGGGAGAGCGCCGCTTTTGTGGTGATGCTCAACAGCGTGATCTACACGTTTTCGGCGGACCCGGCGGAGCAGAACTATTTCGGAGCCATCGCCGAAGCCTATCGGCAGGGCGGCACTCACCGGGGCGGCGGCGTGCTGGGGGTGCTGCTGGGGTATCCCGCGGAGTACCTGTTTGGCGATACCGGGGCGAAGATCCTCATCATTCTGCTGATGGTGGTGTTTTTCATGCTGGTGACGGGCACGACGATCATCGCGGTGCTCCGGACGCTGCGCAAGCCGGTGGATAAGACCCGGGAGAGCATCGAGCAGGCGATCCAGTATACGGCCGAGCGACGGGAAGCCGCCGAAAAGCGCAAGCCTGCCATCGACATTGATCTGGGTGAGGGATATACGCGGGGCGGCAAAAAGAAAGAGAAAATTTCGCCTGCGCCCGAGGAGGCGGAGACGCTCCCGGAGCCGGACAGCGTTCCGGCGGATCCCGGCAGCACCGCCGAGCGGGAAGCGCTGCAGGCAGCGGCAGCTGCCATGAATGAGGATGAGCCTGTAACGGCGCCGGTCAAAGCGCCGGAGAAAGAGCCCGCGCCCGCCGCCGATGAAACGAACGGGGACGGGACGGAGGAGACCGGCGAGTTTGAAGTGCCCCGGGAGACGGAGGACGCGGGGGCGGCCTATCGGTTCCCGCCGCTGTCGCTGCTGGAGGATGTGAAGGTGACGGCGGAGGGCACCTCCGATGCGGAGCTGCGTGCCCGGGGACAGCTGCTGGTGAGCACCCTCAAGGATTTCGGCATCAGCACCCGGCTGAGCGATATCACCAGCGGTCCGGCGGTGACCCGGTATGAGCTGGAGCCCAGCGCCGGGGTGAAGATCAGCCGTATTACGGGGCTGGCGGACGATATTGCGCTGCGGCTGGCGACCACCGGTGTGCGCATCGAGGCGCCGATCCCCAACAAAGCGGCGGTGGGCATCGAGGTGCCCAATAAGGCGCGCCGTGTGGTGGGTCTGCGCAGTCTGCTGGACACACCGGAATTCCGGAGCGCCAAGGGCAAGCTGTCGGTGGCGCTGGGACAGGATATCGAGGGCCATATCGTGCTGGCGGATCTGGCGAAGATGCCCCATCTGCTGATTGCCGGCACCACCGGCTCCGGTAAGTCGGTGTGCACCAATTCCATGATCCAGTCGGTGCTGTTTCGAGCCACGCCCGATGAGGTAAAGATGATCCTCATCGACCCTAAAAAGGTGGAATTTGACATCTATAACGGCATTCCGCACCTGCTGGTGCCGGTGGTGACCGATCCCCGCAAGGCGGCGGGCGCTCTCAGCTGGGCGGTGAACGAGATGCTCAAACGGTATCAGATGTTCGCGGATACCAAGGTGCGGGATATCAGCGGATATAATGAGCTGGCGCGGCATAAGGGCGAGTTTAAGCCCCTGCCGCTGATCCTCATTGTGATCGACGAGCTGGCGGACCTGATGATGGCTGCCGCCAATGAGGTGGAGGATTCCATCTGCCGTTTGGCGCAGATGGCTCGCGCCGCCGGGATGCATATGGTGATTGCCACCCAGCGTCCGTCGGTGGATGTGATCACCGGTCTGATCAAGGCGAATATTCCCTCCCGTCTGGCGCTGACCGTGGCCAGCGCGGTGGACAGCCGCACCATTCTGGACGCCGGCGGCGCGGAAAAGCTGCTGGGCTACGGCGATATGCTGTTCATGCCGGTGGGACAGTCGAAGCCGCTGCGGGTGCAGGGCTGTTTTGTGACGAATCAGGAGATCGAGCGGGTGATCGACTTCGTCAAGTCGGACGAGGACGAGCAGGTGTACGATGAGAGCGTGACGGCGGAGATCGACAAGCTGGCGGCGGCCGCCGGACGCGCGGCGTCCAAGGGCGAGACGGCGGACGGCGAGGAGGATGACGAGGCCGACCCGGCGCTGAACGATGCGATCAAGATCGCGGTGGAGGAGGGGCAGGTCTCCACCTCCATGATCCAGCGGAAGCTGCGCTTCGGCTATGCCCGCTCCGGCCGCATCATCGACCAGATGGAGCAGCGGGGCATCATCGGCCCCAGCGAGGGCAGCAAGCCCCGCAAGGTGCTCATCACCCGGCAGCAGTGGATCGAAATGTCCATGAACGGGGAGGCGGAGGAATGAGCGGAAAGCGCGCCGCCGGTCTGCCGTCGAAAAAGCGGGTATATCTGATTCTGCTGACGGTTCTATTGGTGTTTTCGCTGGTCATCGAGATCGGCTCCCGCATTCCCGGCTCCGGCATACCGGATTGGGATACACTGTTTGCCGGCTCCGGCTTCCGAGGGGCTTCGGCCACGCCGGGCGGGCAGCTGGAGGTTCATTTCATCGACGTGGGCAACGCCGACTGTATGCTGGTGCGGCAAGGCTCGGCGGCGCTGCTCATTGATGCCGGGGAGAAGGGGGATGCCGACACCATCCTCAATTATCTGCATCAGCAGGGGGTGGAGCGGCTGAATCTGGTGATCGCCACCCACCCTCATGCCGACCATATCGGCAGCATGGCGCGGGTGATCCGGGAGTTTCCCATCGACACGTTTCTGCTGGCCTATATGCCGAAATCCGCCACCCCCACCTCGGCGGTGTATCTGTCCATGCTGCAAGCATTGGACGAAAAGCAGGTTTCCGTCCGGCAGGCGCAGCCGGGGGATACGCTGGAGCTGGGCGAAGCGCGGGTGGAGATCCTGGCGCCGCTGGAACAGACGAGCGACCCGAACAATATGTCGGTGGTGACCCGTGTGACCTTCGGTCAGCGGCGGTTCCTCTTTATGGGGGATGCGGAAACACCGGTGGAGCAGGCGCTGCTGGAGCGGGGCACGGAGCTGAAAGCCGATGTGCTCAAGGCCGGACATCACGGCAGTAAGACCGCCACCTCGGCGGCGTTTCTCAAGCAGGTGGCGCCGACGTATGCGGTGCTGACCTGCGGCGAGGGCAACAGCTACGGCCATCCCCATAAGGAAACCCTGCAATTGCTGGAAAGCTCCAAGGTGCACATATACCGCAGCGATATACACGGGCATATTGTATTTACCACCGATGGGAAAGAGCTGTCGGTTACGACCCAAAAGGAGGCGGCGTAGATGCTGTACAGTCTGGATCGGTTTGAGGGCGATTGGGCGGTGCTGGTGGACGAGGACGGCGAGAGTCGCGACGTGCCCCGCACCCAGCTGCCGCCGGAGGCCGAAGAGGGGGATATGTTGCGGGAGCGGAACGGGGGTTTTATCCCCGATGAGGATGCGACCGCCGCCCGTCGGGCGGAGATTCTGCGGTTACAGGAAAAGCTGCTGGGTAACGGCGGACAATAGAGAAACCGATGGATCGGGGGCGTTCTGCCGCTGCTGGCGGAACGCTCCTTTTCTATGCCTACGCCGTCCGAAAAAAGGTTAAAATATTGTAACATCTCGCAGTTTTCGGGGCATTTTTCTTGACACTGTACGCAAAAACTGGTAAAATACAGGGTAACTAAATTGGGTGGGTATGTCCTTATCCGCCCAGAATTGAGGAGATGATTTCCGTGATACGCAGCATGACCGGTTTTGGCCGGGCGCAGGATACGGTGGGCAACTTCTCCATACTGGTGGAGGTCAAGTCGGTCAACCATCGGTTTTTCGAGTTTTCCTGCCGGGTGCCGCGGGCTTACGGCTTCTTGGAAGAAAAGCTGCGCACTTTTGTGCAGCAGCGGGTCGGCCGGGGCAAGGTGGATATGTTCGTGCAGATCGAGGCGTTGTCCACCGAGGGCAGTCGGGTGGCGATCAACCACGAGCTGGCGACCGGCTATGTGCAGGCGTTGCGGGAGCTGACCGATCATTACGGGATCCGGGAGGATCTGTCGGCGGTCTCCCTGTCCCGGTATCCGGATATTCTCACCGTCTGTCAGGCGGCGGTGGACGAGACGGCGGTGTTCGCCGCCGTGCAGCCGGTGGCGGAGCAGGCGCTGGCAAAGTTTGTGGCCATGCGGGAGCGGGAGGGCGCCCGTCTGCGGGACGATGTGCTGGCCCGCAGCCGCACCATCCGGGAGGCGGTCGGCCGGGTGGAGGAGCGTTCTCCGCAGACCGTACGGGAGCGTAAGGAGAAGATGGAGGCCCGCATCCGGGAACTGCTGGATGGGGTGCCGCTGGATGAGAGCCGGCTGCTCACCGAGGTGGCTGTCTATGCCGATAAGGTGGCGGTGGACGAGGAGACGGTGCGCCTGCGCAGCCATCTGGAGCAGCTGGACAGTCTGGTGAACGGCGACGGGGCCGTGGGACGTAAGCTGGATTTTCTGGTGCAGGAGATCAACCGGGAGGCCAACACCATCGGGTCGAAGTGCAGCGATCTGGAGCTGACCCGCATCGTATTGGATGTGAAAGCGGAGATCGAGAAGATCCGGGAGCAGATACAGAATATCGAATAGTCCGACGCCCCGGGCTGTCTGTTCGAGTATAGCCGCGGTGCGGCAATCAGACCCGGGGCATGGTGCCGTTGCAGAGTTTTTAGTGTACAGCACAGAAAGCGGAGGCGCAGCAAGTATGAAGCTCATCAACATCGGCTTTGGCAATATGGTGGCGGCGGGACGCTTGGTGGCGATCGTCAGCCCGGAATCCGCCCCCATCAAGCGCATTATACAGGAGGCCAAGGAGCGCGGCACGCTCATTGACGCCACCTATGGGCGGCGTACGCGGGCGGTGCTGATCACCGACAGCGACCATGTGATTCTGTCGGCGGTGCAGCCGGAGACGGTGGCGAACCGCCTGGACGATACAGAGGAGGAAGACGATGAACACGACACCTGAGGGGATGCTGATTGTCCTGTCCGGGCCGTCCGGCTCCGGAAAGGGCACGATCATCAAATCGCTGCTGTCCATGCGGGAGGACACGGTGCTGTCCATTTCCATGACCACCCGGGCGCCCCGTCCGGGGGAGCAGGATGGGGTGCATTATTTCTTTCGCACCCGGGAGGAATTCGAGGATACCATCCGCAAGGACGGATTCCTGGAATATGCCGAGTATAACGGCGAATACTACGGCACACCGGAGGCGCCCATCCGCCGCTGGCTCAATGAGGGGAAAAACGTCATTCTGGAGATCGAGGTGCAGGGTGCGGAGAAGGTGATGAATCACCGCTCCGATCTGGTGTCCATCTTCATTACGATCCCCTCTTTTGAGGAGCTGGAACGTCGGCTGCGGGATCGCGCCACCGAGACGGAGGAGAAGATCCGTCGTCGGATGGCGACGGCGCAGATGGAGCTGAGCCGGGCATTCCGGTATCAGTATGTGGTACTCAACGATGAGGTGGAGAAAGCGGTTGCCCGCATCAACACCATCATTGATGCTGAGTCCATGCGCTATCAGCGTATGGAAAATACAATTTTGGAGGTTTTGAACGATGTTAGCACCCAGTGATATTGAAGAATTGAAAGGCGATAACAGCCGCTACGCGGTGGTGGTGGGCGTGGCGAAGCGCGCCCGTCAGATCGCCGAGGACGCCATCGAGAATCACGAGATCATTATCGAAAAGCCGGTCAGCCTGGCCATCAAGGATTTCAAGGACGGCGACTGCTCGCTGATCGTGTCGGATAACGACGACTGATCGACCGGCGCTGTCTGTCGGGATCGGCCATGCGCCGCTGAAACCGGGTATCGGCAGGAATGGGAAAGGAGGAAATCGTATGTCCCGCCCGTCTGTGGTGAAGATCGCCGTGGAGCAGGCATCCTTTTCCTACGATAAGCCCTATTCCTACCGCTGGCCGGCCGAGCTGGGCGAGCCGCAGCCCGGGCTGCGGGTGGTGGTTCCTTTCGGCGGCGGCAACCGGCGGCGGCAGGGGCTGCTGCTGGGCCTGGATACGGATACCGATCCCGCCCGCTGTAAGCCGGTGCTGTCCCGCACGGACGAGACGCCGCTGCTTTCCGAAGAAATGGTGGCGTTGGCGCAGTTCCTGCAGGAGCGCACCTTTTGCCCGCTGTTTGACGCGGTGCGGGCGATGCTGCCCACGGGGTTGTATATGCAGCTGCGCCCGGTGCTGCACCCGGCTGTGGATGTGCCCCCGGAGACGCTGGAGACCCTCACCCCGAACGAGCGGCAGCTGCTGGCGTTTGTCTCCCGCTGCCCCGGCGGGGCGGATCAGGAGACGCTGCTTAAGCGGCTGGGTATGGCGGAGGACGCTCCGGCGCTGCGCCACCTGCTGGAGCTGGGGGTGCTGCTCCGCTCGGAGGATGTTTCTCAGAAGTGGGGGGACGCCACTCTGCGGATGGTGCGGCTGTGTCCGCCGGCGGAGGGGGAGGCCCCGAAGCTGACGGATAAGCAGCAGGCGGTATACCGTCTGTTACAGGATGCAGGCGCGGCCTCGGTCAAAGAGGTGTGTTATTTCGCCGGGGTGACGGCGGCAGTGGTGCGCACGCTGGAGAAAAAGGGGCTGGTACAGGTCTACGACGCCGAAGTGCTGCGCAGTCCCTACGCTCATGCCGATACGCCCCCTGCGGCGAAGCCCTATGCGCTGAATGCGGAGCAGCAGCAGGCGCTGGATCGCCTGACGGCGTTGTATTCTCAGCCTGCGGCAGCGGCGGCGCTGCTGCACGGAGTGACCGGCAGCGGCAAGACCGCTGTCTATATGAATTTGATCGACCGGGTGCTGGCGGATGGCAAGCAGGTCATCGTGCTGGTGCCGGAGATTTCCCTGACCCCCCAAACCATGGCGCTGTTCCTGGAAAAATACGGGAAACAGGTGGCGGTGCTGCATAGCGGCCTGGCCATCGGGGAACGTATGGATGAATGGAAACGGGTGCGCCGGGGGGAGGCGCGGATCGTGGTGGGCACCCGCTCGGCGGTGTTTGCTCCCTGCGAGGAGCTGGGGCTGATGATTTTGGACGAGGAGCAGGAGCATACCTATAAGTCCGAATCCACCCCCCGGTATCACGCCCGGGATGTGGCGCGGTTCCGTTGCGCGCGGCATAATGCACTGCTGCTGCTCAGCTCCGCCACCCCCAGTGTGGAGAGCTATCATGCCGCTTTATCCGGACGGTATGCGCTGGTGGAGCTGACGAAACGGTTCGGCGATACCGAGCTGCCGGCGGTGACGGTGGCGGATCGGCGGCAGGAGCCGGACAGCGAGACCGCTATCGGCGCCACGCTGGAGCAGGCGATGCGGGAATGTCTCGATGCCGGACAGCAGGTGATTTTGCTGCTGAACCGCCGAGGGTTCCACACCCATATTTCCTGCCGTTCCTGCGGACAGACCGTGACCTGTCCCGCCTGCAGCATTTCCATGACCTATCATAAAGCCAACCGGCGGCTCATGTGCCACTATTGCGGCCACAGCCAGCCGCCGCCCACCGTCTGCCCGACCTGCGGTTCGGATAAGCTGCGGTATTCCGGTCAGGGTACGCAGCTGGTGGAGGAACAGCTGGAGGAGCTGTTTCCCGGCGTGCTGGTGCTGCGGATGGATACGGACACCACCATGTCCCGTCTGGCGTATGAAAACCATTTCCGGGATTTTGCCGCCGGAAAGTACCGCATCATGATCGGCACGCAGATGGTGGCCAAGGGCCTGGATTTCCCGCAGGTGGGGCTGGTCGGCGTGCTGTCGGCGGATCAATCCCTGTATGGGGAGGATTACCGCTGCTATGAGACTACCTTTTCGCTGCTCACCCAGGTGATCGGCCGCGCCGGCCGCCGGGGGCAGCAGGGACAGGCGGTGATCCAGACCTTTACTCCGGATAACCCGGTGATCGAGCTGGCATCCGCTCAGGATTATAAGAGCTTCTATGAGCTGGAGATTGCTTCCCGCCGGATACTGCATTATCCGCCCTTTGCCGATCTGTTTCTGTTCGGCTTTACCGGATCGCAGGAGGGGGAGGTACGGCAGGCGTCCCGCCGGATGTTGGAGCGGCTGCGGGCCGCCGCCACCGGCGCATATGCCGACCTGCCGATGATCGCTCTGGATCCCACCCCGGCCACGGTGCTGCGGGTGGCCGGAAAATTTCGGTATAAGCTCATCGTGAAGGCGCGCAATACCGCCGCCATGCGCCGCATGGTGCGGGAGGCGATGCACGCGTTTCTGGCCGATCCGGTCAATCGTCGGATCAGCCTCTATGTGGATATCAACCCGGCGTCCATGCTGTGACGCACAGAAAGGAGAATGGGCCGCATGGCAATTCGTAAAATTCTCACCGATCAGGATCCGATCCTTCATAAAGTCTGCAAGCCGGTGGAGGTCTTTGACGAGCGGCTGTGGCAGCTCCTCGACGATATGGCGGACACCCTGCATAAAGCGGATGGCGTCGGGCTGGCCGCTCCCCAGGTGGGTGTGATCCGGCGGCTGTTCATCATGGATGTGGGCGACGGGATCCGGGAATGCATCAATCCCACCATTCTGGAAGAAAAGGGTACCCAGGAATGCGTGGAGGGCTGCCTGTCCAGCCCCGGCGAATACGGCATCATCCATCGCCCGAAAAAGGTGAAGCTGCAGGCCCAGAACCGTCACGGCAAATTCTTCATTGTGACACTGGAGGATCTGGCGGCCCAGTGCGCCAGCCATGAGAACGACCATTTGAACGGAATATTGTTCAAATCCAAGGTGGACCGGATGCTGGACCCGGAGGAACTGAAGGGCGACTGACGAAAGGAGGGGCGGCGAATGAAGCTGATATTTATGGGTACGCCGGATTTTGCCGTACCCAGTCTGGAACGTCTGCTGGCGGACGGCCATGAGGTGCTGCTGGCGGTGACCCAGCCGGATAAGCCGGTGGGGCGCAAGCAGGTGCTGACCCCGCCGCCGGTGAAGGTATGCGCCGAAAGCCACGGCATCCCGGTGTATCAGCCCGTCTCTATGAAGCGGGAGGAGACCTGGGCGTATCTTTCCGGATTTCCTGCCGATGCGATGATTGTGGTGGCGTATGGAAAAATCTTGCCCGCCGCCGTGCTGCATATGACCCCGCTGGGCTGCATCAATGTCCACGGGTCGCTGCTGCCCCGCTATCGGGGGGCGGCGCCGGTGCAGTGGGCGATCCTCAATGGGGATGCCGAGACCGGCGTGACCACCATGCAGCTGGATGAGGGGGTGGACACCGGCGATATTCTGCTGATGTCTCGGTTTCCGCTGGACGATACCGTCACCGGCGGCGAGCTGTTCGACCGGCTGGCGCAGGAGGGTGCGGAGCTGCTCAGCCGCACTCTGACCGGGTTGGCGGATGGCACGGTACAGCCCCGCAAACAGCCCGCCGAGGGAGCCTGCTATGCTTCCATGCTGAATAAATCCATGTCCCCGCTGGATTGGTCCAAGCCCGCCCGGGCGCTGCATAATCAGGTGCGGGCCATGAATCCCTGGCCGGTGGCCTCCACCGTGTATGAGGGGAAAGTGCTGAAGATTCATGTGTCCCGGGTGGCGGATGACGCTGCCGGACAACCGGGCGCCGTGTTGTCGTTGTCGCCGCTGGTGGTTGCCTGCGGCGCGGGGACGGCGCTGGAGCTGCAGGAGGTGCAGTATGAGGGCGCCCGCCGAATGGCTGCCGCCGATTTTCTGCGGGGACATCCGCTGCAGGTGGGCGACCGTCTGGGCGTGTGATGGCCGGAAGTATGTGACTGTCAGAAAGGAGATACCTTATGCCGTTCTTTTATATGGACTATTGGTATTTAGTGCTGGTGGTGCCGGCACTGCTGATTTCCGCTTGGGCACAGATCCGGGTGAAGTCGGTGTTTGCCCGGTACAGCCGTCGCCCGGTGGCCTGCGGCATGACCGGTCGGCAGGCGAGTCTCTATATTCAGCAGCAGAATGGGATTTCCACCGCCATGGTGCCGGTGTCCGGTTCCATGACGGATTACTATAACCCGAAGGACAACAGCATCCACCTGTCTCAGACCGTCTGCGATCAGGCGACGGTGGCGGCGGTGGGTGTGGCGGCCCACGAAACCGGCCACGCCCTGCAATATGCCACCGACTATGGCCCCGTCAAGCTGCGCATGGGCATGGTGCCGGTGACGAATTTTGCGTCGGGGCTGTCTCCGGTGCTGGTGGTGCTGGGGCTTGTGATGGGGTATGATCCCCTGGCCTGGGCCGGCGTGATCCTGTTCAGTGTGGCGCTGCTGTTTCAGCTGGTGACATTGCCGGTGGAATTTAATGCCAGCGCCCGGGCGGTGCGGGCGCTGGAGAGCAGCGGCCGGTTCACCGCCGACGAGTTGACCGGGGTCAAGCGGGTGCTGTCGGCGGCGGCGCTGACCTATGTGGCGGCCACCTTTGTATCGTTGATGAGCCTGCTGCGGCTGATTTTGATCGTCGGCGGCAATTCCCGGCGGAGGAATGACTGATGTCTGTCCGACGGGCGGCAGTGGAGGCACTGCTGCAGATCGAGCAGTCCGGCGGCTATTCCAACATTGTGTTGGAGGAGCGGCTGTCCCATACCGACCTGCCCGCGGCAGACCGCGGGTTGTTGACCCGGCTGGTGTATGGCGTGGTGGAGCGCCGTCTGACGCTGGATTATTGTCTCAATCGGGTGTCCTCCACCCCGGTCCGGCAAATGGAGCCGGCGGTGCGGGAAACCCTGCGGGTAGGCGCTTACCAGCTTCTGTATATGTCCCGCATCCCCGCCTATGCCGTGGTGGACGAGGCGGTGGAGCAGGTGCCGCCCCGGCTGCGGGGATATGTCAACGGAGTGCTGCGGGGTGTGCAGCGACAGGGGCAGGCGCTGCTCGATGCGCTGCCCGATACCGATAAGGGGCTGGAGCAGCGGTATTCCTGCCCCCGCGTATGGATTCGCAGCTGGCGGGATGCCTACGGTGACGGGATGACCCGGCGGATGCTGGAGATGCTGAATGAAGCCCCTCCCGCCTATATCCGCATTTGTACGCAGAAAACCACCCCCGCGGCCTTTCGGGCGCGGCTGGATGAGGCGGGAATTGCCTATACCGCTGTGCCGGGTTTGCCGGCGGCGCTGCGGCTGGAGAGCGGTCAGGCATTGACGGCTCTGCCGGAATCGGCGCAGGAATCATTCTATTTTCAGGATCTGGCTTCCCAGTGGTGCTGTCGGGCATTGGTGGCCCGGCCGGGAGAACTGGTGGCGGATGTATGCGCCGCTCCGGGCGGCAAGAGCTTTACGGTGGCGCAGGATATGCAGAATACCGGCCGTGTGGTCGCCGGGGATCTGTATCCGCAGAAATGCGCCGTGATCCGTCGCCGAGCGGCGGCGTTAGGGCTGACTGCCGTGGAGACGGTGCAACGGGATGCGGCTGCCGACCCGCCGCCGGAATGGCTGGGTCGGTTCGATCGGGTTCTGTGCGACGTGCCCTGCTCCGGTTTGGGCGTGGTGCGGCGCAAACCGGAGATCCGCTATAAACAGCCGGAGGATTTCGCTGAGCTGCCGGACCTGCAGCTGCGCATTCTGCGGCAGGCGGCGCGGCTGGTGCGCCCCGGCGGAGTGCTGCAATATTCGACCTGCACCCTCCGCCCGGAGGAGAACCAACAGGTGGCGGATGCATTTTTGGCGGCGGAGCCGGACTTTCTCCCCCGGACGCTGCCGCTGGCGGAATGCTTTGCGGCGGCCGGACTGCCGCCCTCCTATCAGTTCACGTTTCTGCCGCCGGTGCAGGATACGGATGGGTTTTACATAGCAGGATTTTTCAGAAAGCCGGAGTAGACGATGGGATCCGGGCACAATGGTTTTTGACTGTCAGGGCGAGACGGTTTTTTCGTATGGCAGATCGAAGAACGCAGCAACACTGCCGTATGGGCGTTGTCGCTTGACAGAGGGCGCACGCGGGCTTGCTCTTGTCCGGCGATGGTCATGATAAGACAAACAGCATGGGGGAATATTCCGTTTCCGGAACGGTCGTCCCCGAACCGTTTGTTTAAGAGTTGAGGTGACTACTTGGAGGTACAGGATCTGCGTTCAATGACGCAGGAGGAATTGACCGCACAGCTCAAAGCGATGGGCTGTCCCGGGTTTCGCGCCGGGCAGATCCGGGAATGGCTGGATCGGGGGGTCACGGATTTTGCGCAGATGACCAATCTGCCGAAGGAGCTGCGGCAAAAGCTGGCGGAGACCTACCGGGTGCCCGGTGTGACGATCCGCCGTAAGCTGGTGTCGGCGCTGGACGGCACGGTGAAATACCTGTTTGCACTGGATGACGGCGAAACGGTGGAATCGGTGCTGATGGAGTATAAGCACGGTTGGAGCCAGTGTCTGTCCACCCAGGTGGGTTGCAAGATGGGCTGTACCTTCTGTGCCACCGGCATGGGCGGGTTTGTCCGCAACCTGTCGGCAGCGGAGATGCTGGCGCAGATCGAAGCGGCACAGAGGGATGCCGGTGTGCGGGTATCCTCCGTCGTGCTCATGGGCATGGGGGAGCCGCTGGATAATTATGAGCAGGTGATACGGTTTCTGCGGATGCTGTCGGAGGACGGCGGCGTGCACATCGGGATGCGCCATATCTCTCTGTCCACCTGCGGTCTGGTTCCCGGGATCTACCGCCTGATGGAGGAGCAGATCCCGCTGACATTGTCGATATCGCTCCACGCTCCCAACGATGCGATCCGCTCCCGCACGATGCCGGTGAATCGGCGGTGGGGTGTGGATGAGCTGCTGGAGGCGTGCCGTCGGTATATAGAGGCTACCGGGCGGCGTGTGTCCTTTGAATACGCCATGATCGACGGGGTGAACGATTCCGATGCCTGTGCGGAGGAATTGGCCGACCGTCTGCGGGGAATGCTGTGTCATGTGAATCTGATCCCCGTCAATGCCGTAGCCGGAAAATCTCAGAAACGCAGCACCCAGCAGCGCATTCGCCGCTTCATGGATATTTTGGAGAAGCGGGGGATCAACGTGACGGTGCGGCGCACGCTGGGGGCGGATATCAATGCTTCCTGCGGACAGCTCCGCCGACAGGCGGATCAGCCCGCAGAGGGAGACACCAACGGAAAGGAGGCGTCACGATGCACGTGACCGGAAACACCCATATCGGGTATGTGCGCAGCAGTAATCAGGACGCGTTGGCCTATGGGACGCTGGGCGCGGATCGACAGTATGCGGTGGTGTGCGACGGCATGGGCGGCGCGGCCGGCGGCAATGTCGCCAGCCAGCTGGCGACACAGATCATCCGTGAACGCATCACAGAGCATCTGTCCTCGGGCGAAGCCCAGTGCTCCATGGAGCACCTGCTGGCTTCTGCGATGGCGGCGGCCAATCTGGAGGTCTATGACAAGGCCAAAGCTACTCCGGAGCTGGACGGGATGGGTACCACCGTGGTGGCGGTGGTGATGGATCGCCGCACGGCGTATATTTCCCATACCGGAGACAGTCGGGTATACCTGTGCCGGGACGGGGGGCTGACTCAGCTGACCCGGGATCATTCCGTGGTGCAGGGGCTGTTGGAAAGCGGCCAGATCACCGAGGAGCAGGCGCGGTCCCACCCTCGGCGGCATTTCATCACCCGTGCATTGGGCGTGGAGCCGGATGAACAGGGCGAGTATGATGAGCTGGAGCTGAGGGCGGGCGACCGGTTGGTGCTGTGCACCGATGGGCTGACCCGTGTGGTGGATGAGGCGCGAGCTGCGGCAATCATTGCGCAGCTGCCGCCGGATCAGGCGGTGGATGCCCTCATTCAGGCGGCTTTGGATGGCGGTGGCCCCGACAATATCACAGTGGTCATCATGGAATTGGACTGAGATACTTACAGAAAGATGAGGATATAACGGTATGGATAAGTATTTGGGAAAACGACTGGACGGGCGCTATGAGATACGGGAGCTGATCGGTGTAGGCGGTATGGCGTATGTGTATAAGGCCTACGATTGCGTGGACGATCGCACGGTAGCGGTGAAAATTCTGCGGGATGAGTTTTTATCCAATGAGGAATTCGTGCGCCGTTTCCGCAATGAATCCAAGGCGATTGCCATTCTCAATCATCCGAATATTGTCAAGGTGCTGGACGTGGGTTTCGGCGAGAATCTGCAATACATCGTCATGGAGTATATTGACGGGATCACTCTGAAGGAGTATCTCGATCAGCGCAAGGATATCCGCTGGAAAGAGGCGGTGCATTTCACCGTGCAGATCCTGCGGGCATTGCAGCACGCCCACGATAAGGGCATCGTGCATCGGGATATCAAACCCCAGAATATCATGCTGCTGTCCGACGGCACCATCAAGGTGACGGATTTCGGCATTGCCCGGCTGTCCCGGAACGAGCTGCGGGCAACCACCAATGAGGAAAAGGCCATCGGCTCGGTGCATTATATCAGCCCGGAGCAGGCGCGGGGCGAGATCACCGATGAAAAGGCGGATATCTATTCGGTGGGCGTGGTGCTGTATGAAATGCTCACCGGGCGACTGCCCTTCGATGGGGATAACGCCGTGTCGGTGGCGATCATGCAGATGCAGGATGAGCCGGTGCAGCCCCATGTGCTGAACCCGGACATTCCGGAGGGGCTGGAGCAGATCACCATGAAGGCCATGGAGAAGGATCCCGCCAAACGGTATCAGTCGGCGGCGGAGATGCTCAGCGATATTGATGAGTTCAAGCGGAATCCCTCCATCAAGTTTGAGTATACCTATTTCGTGGACGAGACGCCCACCCGGTTTGTGGACGCCATCACCCGCGTGCGGGGCGAATCGGCGGCGGATGAGGATGCCGCTCCTGCTAATGGAAAGAAAAAGCTCTCCACGGTGGCGATTCTGGCCGGTGTGGCGGCGGCGGTCATTGTGGTCTGCGGGATCGGTGTGCTGCTGTTTCTCAATGTGTTCGGCGGCGGCGGAAAGGCTAATATCACCGTCGATAACTTCGTAGGATTGAAGTATCCCGATGAGGTGCTGTCCAATGTGCAGGACGCCGCCTCCAAGTATACCATTAAGACCGAAATGGGCTATAATGCCGAGCAGCCGGAGAACTATGTATTCAAGCAGGATCCGGCGCCGGGCAGCTCCATTAAGATGAAGGGCACGGTGACGCTGTATATCAGCCGCGGTTCCCGGCTGGAGGAGGTACCCACCATGACCCCCGGTGAGACCTCGGCCATGGTGCGCTCCCGTCTGACGGCGGCCGGTTTCACGGTCAAGGAGCTGACCGAGAGCAGCTCGGATTATCGGGTCGGCACGGTGATCCGGTTGGATCCGGAGCCGGGCACCAGAGCGCAGTATGGCTCGGAGATCACCATGTATATCAGCTCCGGCGAGGCGGAGGCCGAACCGATTGATATGCCCAATGTGAAAGGTATGTCTGTTCTGGACGGCGTTGAAAAGCTGGTTGGCGCCGGCTTTGTCAAGGCGAATATCAAGACCACCTATGTGAATCAGGGCGGTGTAAAGGATACCATCATCGACGTGTCGCCTGACAGCTCCAAGCAGCAAAAGCCGGATGTGGCCATCGAGCTGACCGTCACCAGCGGGTATTCCGATGCGACGGTGGAACTCGATCTGCCGAATACCGGCACGACGGTGGATCTGCAATTCTATGTAGACGGCGCACAGAATGAGGCGCTGACGAAGAAGTACTCCAAGATCGTTCCCAAGGATATCGGGAAGCTGACCTTTAAGGTGAGCGAGCAGAAGGCCTCCTATCTGGTGCGGGTGAAGATCTCCATCAGCGGCAAGAATGATTTCAAGGAGCTGGCGGAGTTCACCGTGGATGGGCTGAAGGGCACGTCCGTGCTGACGGCGAGCCATCCTTTCGTGGAAAAGGACACTTCCGATACCTCCAAGCCGGATTCTTCCAAGACGAGCGACGATTGATGGAGATGAGTGAGAACGCGACCCGCACCGGGCTGGTTCTACGCTGCGTCAGCGGATTCTACTATGTGGAGATCGGCGATACGGTGGTGACCTGCCGGGCGCGGGGCTCTTTCCGGCGGCAGGGGCTGATCCCGGTTGCCGGCGACCGGGTGACAGTGTCGGTGCGCGCCGAGGAGGACGGCACGGTGGAATCCGTGCTGCCTCGGAAAAACTGTCTCGTGCGGCCGCCGGTGGCCAATGTGGATGTGCTGGTGATGGTGGCTTCCGTGCGCGAGCCGGAGACCAATACACTGGTGCTGGATAAGATGATCGCCATCGCGGAAAAGCAGGATATCTGCCCGGTGGTGGTGATCAGCAAGACGGATCTGGCCGACCCGGCGGAGTTGGAGACGACCTATCGCAAGGCGGGGCTGGAATGCTTCAGCGTGTCGGTGCGGCAGCCCAGGACGCTGGAGCCGCTGCGCCGCCGTTTGGCGGGGCAGGTGAGTGTGTTCTCCGGCAATTCCGGAGTGGGGAAAAGCAGTATTCTCAATGGCTTGGAGCCGGGATTGGTGCTGGAGACCGGCGACATCAGCCGCAAGCTGGGACGGGGGCGGCATACCACCCGCACCGCCTCTCTGTATCGGTTGGCGGACGGCTATCTGGTGGATACACCCGGATTTTCTTCTCTGGACATGGAGCAGGTGGAGCCCATTCGCAAGGAAGAGCTGGCAGACTGTTTTCGAGAGTTCGCCCCCTATTTCGGGCGGTGCCGTTTCTCCGGCTGCGCTCACTATAAGGAGCCGGGCTGTGCCGTGCGGCAGGCGGTGGAGACAGGGGAGATCGCCCTCTCCCGCTATCAGAGCTATGTGACGCTGTATGAGGCGGTCAAGGATAAAAAGGAGTGGGAAATGCCGTGAGCCGGAGCAGTAAACGGTGTGTGGTTTTGGGCGCCGGACCGGTGGAGGACGCAGCGTGTCTGCGTCCTTTGCTACGTCCGGACGATTGTATACTGGCGGCGGATGCCGGCCTGCGCCTGGCGCAGCGGCTGGGGGTGCGCCCTTCTGCGGTGATCGCCGATTTTGATTCGGCTGACGCTTCTTCGGCGGTAGCCGCCGGGGATGCCGCCGGAATCGCGGCCGACTGTCCGGTGGTGCGCCTGCCGGTGCATAAGGACGATACCGACACAGCCGCGGCGGTGGCATATGGGTTGCGGCAGGGTTGCACGGATTTTCTGCTGTTGGGCGGTATCGGCGGCCGGCTGGATCACGAATACGCCAATTTGCTGCTGCTGGTGCAGCTGGCACGGCGGGGCTGCCGGGCGGTGCTGGCGGATGGGTGCAACCGTGTGGAGGCGGTGTGCCGCTCGCCGTTTGTGCCGCCGCCCATGCCCGGCTGGTCGCTGTCGCTCTTCGCTTTCGGCGGGGCGGTGGAGGGCCTGTCCATCCGCGGAGCGGAATATCCGTTGGAGCACTACCGCCTGCTGCCGGAGGACCCCCTGTGTGTCAGCAACACCGCCGGAGCAGGCTGCACCGTTTCGTTTGATTCCGGTACGCTGCTGGTCTACCGTTCCAGGGATGCCTGATACATTTGTTTTTGTCACCCTTTCCTGTGCGGCGCATACTCTGATAATAGACACAGGGAAGGGGGCGGACGGAATGCGGCGGAAACAATGTCGCTCCGGCGGTGCCGGAATCGGATTTGTGGCCTTCGGGGCGGGGCTGGTGGCGTGTACGCTTCTGCCCTCCAAGCTGCTGATGATCGTGCTGGGTGCAGCGTTGATCCTATGCGGCTTCACCTGTGGAAAACGATGATGGAGGCGGAGTGTATGCGCGTGGTGGTTGTGCGGAGTCCCAAGGCGTTTCGCGGTCTGTTGTGTAAGCTGTTCGGCATCCCGAAGATGCCACGGGAGCAATGAATACATAAGGGGATATCCCGGCGGTTTGATGTGGACCGCCGGGATATTTCTCTTTCACCGGCATAAATGTCCGCTCTGGGTCATATAGTGGTGTAGACAGAAAAGGAGTGGATGCAATGGACAACTTAATGCAGAAAAGAACCGTGCCGGTCACGCGGTCAGTGATGGATGCCCAGGAAGAATATGTGCTCAGCGGCGATTTTGTGCTGCCGGAATATTGTCCCGATGTGGCGGTGGTGCTGAAATGCGCCATCAGTCCGCGCATCCA
>DJEF01000036.1:34360-35422 GCA_002431285.1 Ruminococcaceae bacterium UBA5905
CCCAGAGCCGGCAATGGAATGGGGGACAGCTGACGCTGGACGGCACGGCGGTGGTGCGGGTGCTGTATCTGGATGAGGAACGGCGCTGTGTGCGCGCGGCGGAGTTCAGCCAGCCGCTGTCCTGCACCTTACAAGGCGGCGGACAGCCGGAGGGGGCGCCGGTGCAGGTGACGCTGACCCCGGAATATGCCAATTGCCGCGCCACCGGCCCGCGGCGGCTGGAGGTACGGGGGGCTTTCCGGATTCACGCCGTTGCGGAAAGCACCGGCGAGGAAGAATTGATGGAGACGGCGGAGGGCGACGGACAGCTGTTTACCCGTCAGACACAGGCGACGGTGTGTTTCCCCCGCGCATCGGCGGAGAAACTCCTGACCGTTCAGGAGGTACTGGATTTTGATGCCGGACTGCCGGAGGCGGAGCAGCTTCTGTGGGGCGACTGCACGGCGGCGGTGCAGGAATGCAAGCTGCTCACCGGAAAGGCCATCGTCAAGGGGCAGCTGCACATCCATTGCCTGTATACGGAGAATGCGGCGGAGGGCACGGTGTATCCGCTGCATTTCACCGTGCCGTTCAGCCAGATTTTGGATCTGGACGGAGCGGAGGAGGGGATGCCGTGCGTGGCCGACGTATCCGTGCTGTCCGATACCATGCGGATCGTGCCGAATATCGACGGGAAAAACGCGGCGCTGGAGGTGATGGCAAAGCTGCTGGTGCAATGCCGCCTGTATGCTGCGGAAACCGTATCGCTGGTGCTGGACGCTTACCGCACCGATTGCCCGGTGGAGCTGGAGACCCGGGAGCTGGCGCTGCCGGATATAGCCGGCGTGCGCTACGATACCGCCACGGTGCAGCGCTCGATGGAGCTGCCGGCGGACGACCTGACCGAGATCCTGGATGTGTGGGTGCAGCCTTTGGGCTTATCCGGTGCCTGCGCGAACGGTACGGCGGTGCTGTCGGGGAAAATGACCGTATCCATGCTGGTGCGGGATCGGGACGGCGCGGTCGCCTACTATGAACGGCCGGAGGAGTTTCGGCTGGAATATCCTGCGCAGGGAACGGCGG
>DJEF01000049.1:0-19165 GCA_002431285.1 Ruminococcaceae bacterium UBA5905
CACAATATGCAGCAGGCCGTCCGCATTTCCGATCAGACGGCGTTTTTCCTGCTGGGGGAACTGGTGGAGAGCGGCGAGACCAGGCAGATCTTCGAGCATCCGACCGATCCCCGCACCGAAAACTACATCACCGGCCGTTTCGGCTGAGAGGGACGTACGGCGTACCGACACCCCACGCTCTTTCACGAAAAAGCGCCCGGTGCTCCGCTTTGTCAACCGATCTTTTCCGGTATCGCACAGAGGGAGGCTGCCCGAACGGGTAGCCTCCCTCTCGCGTATGGCCGTTCGGTTTTCGGCAGAGACCCGGAGGGGAGCCGCCGCAACAGGGCTGCGCCGCCTCCGCAGAGCGGCAAAAAAGTAAGATAGTTTATAAACCGCCGAAAAAGGGCTATTGCAAATTGGCGGGAAAGCGGTATAATGACAATCAGGAAGAGTTCAATTCAGTGATAAAGGAGCGATGGATATGAAACTGGGCGTGTTGACCGTCCCGCTGCAAGCCATGCCTGCGGAGGAAGCGTTCAAGTATCTGCATTCCCTGGGGGTACAGACGGTGGAACTGGGTACCGGCGGGTATACCAACGGCAATCACTGCAACCCCGATGTGCTGCTGGCGGATGAAACGAAGATCGACGAGCTGAAGGCGCTGCTGAAAACCTACGATCTGGAGATTTCGGCGCTGTCCTGCCACGGCAACCCCGTCCACCCGGACAAGGCGGTGGCGGCGGAATACCACCGGGTGTTTGTCAACACCTGCAAGCTGGCGCAGAAGCTGGGCGTGGACACCATCGTCACCTTCTCCGGCTGTCCCGGCGACAGCCCCGACAGCCATTATCCCAACTGGGTCACCTGCGCCTGGCCGGACGACTATCCGAAGATCCTCGACTACCAGTGGAACGAGGTGCTGATCCCCTATTGGAAAGAGGCGGCAAAGATCGCCGAGAGCTACGGGGTGCAGCACATCGCCTTTGAGATGCACCCGGGCTTCTGCGTGTATAATCCCGCCACCTGCCTGCGGCTGCGGGAGGCGGTGGGCCCCATCCTGGGCGCCAATTTCGATCCCAGCCATCTGATCTGGCAGGGCATCGACCCGGTGGAGGCGCTGAAAGCCCTCAAGGGCGCCGTCTACCATTTCCACGCCAAGGACACCATCATCGACAAGCACAACGCCGGCATCAACGGCGTACTGGATACCAAGAATCTGGGGCTGGTGGCGGAGCGCAGCTGGGTGTTCCGCACCATCGGCTACGGCAACGATACCAAGCTCTGGAAAGACATGATGTCCACCCTCCAGCTCATCGGCTACGACCGGTCGGTGAGCATCGAGCATGAGGATGCCCTCATGAGCGTACAGCAGGGGCTGGAGAAGGCCATCGCGTTCCTCAAAGACGTGATGATCACCGAGCAGCCCACCGCCGCCTGGTGGACCTGAGCCATTCGACCCGAAGAGAGGACGACCGAGAGTTATGAAAAAATGCAAATTGGCCGTGATCGGCTACGGCGGCATGGGCGGCTGGCACGTCCAGCACGCTCTGGACAGCGACGTGGTGGAGCTGGCCGGAATCTACGATATTCTGCCGGAAAAGCGGCAGCTGGCGGAGAGCCGGGGCATCCACGCCTATAACAGCTATGAGGAAGTGCTGGCAGATCCCGCCGTGGAGCTGCTGACGGTAGCCATCCCCAACGATCAGCATGAGAGCGTGTGTATCCGAGGGCTGGAGGCCGGCAAGCACGTCATCAGCGAAAAGCCGGTGACGCTGGATACCGCCAGCCTGCAGCGGATGTTCGACGCCGCCGACAAGGCGGGCAGGCTGTTCACCGTCCACCAGAATCGCCGCTGGGACGTGGATTTCCTCGCCATGAAGCACCTGAAAGAGACCGGCGAGCTGGGGGATTTCATCCGCATCGAGAGCCGCATCCACGGCTCCCGGGGCATTCCCAGCGACTGGCGGGGCATCAAGCAATACGGCGGCGGTATGCTGTATGATTGGGGCGTGCATCTCATCGACCAGATTCTGCAGCTGTTCCCCCAGCCGGTGACCGCCATCGACTGCCGGTTCGACCACATCACCAACCAGGAGGTGGACGACGGTTTCCGGCTGGATATGACCTTTGAGGACGGCAAGACCGCCTATGTGGAGGTGGGCACCTATAATTTCATCGCCATGCCCCGGTTCTATCTCCGGGCGGAAAAGGGCACGGCGCTCATCGCCGATTGGCGGGAGCCGTGCCGGGTGGTGAAATGCACCCACTGGCATGAGAGCGAGGTGCTGCCGGTGGAGACCGCCGCCGGGCTGACCAAAACCATGGCGCCCCGGGACGGGCTGACCACAGATACCTACGAGCTGGAGCGTCCCCATTCCGATGTGCACGATTTCTATCGCAACATCGTCAAGGCCATCGCCGGGGAGGAGCCGCAGCTGGTGACCCATCCCCAGATGATGCGGGTGCTGCAGGTCATTGAGGCGGCGTTCCGTTCGGCGGAGGAAAATCAGGTCGTGTCCTGCCGGCTGTGACGGCCCAGCCGAGACAAACCGCATACAGAGCCTAAAGCGGACTGCGATTTTTCGTCGCAGTCCGCTTTGCTTTGCAAGGGAACCGTCCGTTTCGGTTATCACGCCGAGCCGGACTGTTATATTTCAAATGAGAATTAGCCCCACAGGGGCGGGAGATATACCGGGAGAGCGGGAAATAACAGACCCCGGCGGAGCGCTCCGGCCGGGGCGGTCTTTCCTGTATGCGTTTTTCTAATCCGCCAGCAGAGTCAGCAGTTCCTCCGCCGACAGGGAGGCGATGGAAGGACCGTCGGCGGTGACCACCGCCTCCGCCAGCCGCCATTTATCCTCCTGCATCCGCAGAATCTTCTCCTCCACCGTGTCCCGCACCACCAGCCGCACCACCTGCACCGGGTTCTTCTGCCCGATGCGGTGCGCCCGGTCGGTGGCCTGGTTCTGAGCGGACAGATTCCACCAGGGGTCGTAATGAATTACCATATCCGCCCCGGTGAGGTTTAAGCCCGTGCCCCCCGCCTTGAGGGATATGAGAAACACGGGGGTATCGTCCCGGTTAAAGGCGTCCACCAGCGCCGCCCGCTGCTCCTTGGAGGTGGAGCCCTGCAACACATAGCAGCCGATCTGCTCCTCCTCCAGCCGCTGGCGGATCAGCGCCAGCATGGAGGTGAACTGAGAGAACAGCAGCACCTTATGTCCCCCGGCGGCCGCCTCTTTGAGCAGCTCCACACAGGCCTCCAGCTTGCAGCTCTCGCCGGTATAGCCCTCGCAGCACAGCCGGGGGTCGCAGCAGATCTGCCGCAGCCGGGTGAGCAGCGCCAGCGCCGTGATGCGGCTCTGGCCGGAGAACCGGCCGTCCCGGCTGTCCTCCAGCTGCCGCCGCAGCTCCTGCATGGTGTCCCGATATACCTGCCGCTGGGCGTTCTCCATGGTGGCGGGCAACAGCCGCTCGGTTTTCTCCGGCAGTTCGGTGAGCACATCCCGCTTGAGCCGCCGCAGAATAAAGGGGGCGGTCATGCGGGACAGGCGGGCGAGCGCCTGCTCGTCCCCCTGGCGCACAATGGGAACCTCAAACCGCTCCCGAAATCGGCCGTACCGGAACAGCAGCCCCGGCATGAGAAAATCGAAAATGCTCCACAGCTCCGACAGCCGATTCTCCACCGGGGTGCCGGTGAGGGCGAACCGCTGGGCGGAGCGGATGGCTTTCACCGCCTTGGCATTCTGGGTGGAGCTGTTTTTGATATACTGCGCCTCATCCAAAATGTGATAGTGAAACTCCAGCCCCCGGTACAGCGCCACATCCCGTTTGAGCATATCATAGGAGGTGAGCAGCACGTCATAGCCGGCGGTCTGCTCCAGCAGCGCCTGCCGGGCGGCGGCGTCGCCCACGATACACAACGCCCGCAGCGCCGGGGCAAAGCGCTGGATCTCCCGCTCCCAGGACAGCACCAGCGAGGTGGGGCAGACCACCAGTGAGGGGCGGCGGTCGCCTCCCTGTTCCTTAGCCGCCAGCAGTAGGGCGATCACCTGCAGGGTCTTGCCCAGTCCCATATCGTCCGCCAGAATGCCGCCGAAGCCCAGCTCCTCCATGGTGCGCAGCCAGCGGTAGCCGTGCTGCTGATAAGGGCGCAGCACGGAGCGCAGGCTCTCCGGGAGCGGGTATTCGTTTTCGGTGGCGGTGCGGCTGCGGGATACCAGCTCCCGCAGCGCCGCATCCCGCCGCAGATACACGCCCTCCCGGTCCTGCAACACCGCGTCCAGATACAGCGCCCGGTAGCGGGGCAGGGTGATGCGTCCGCTGCTCCATTCCCGGTCGGTGACGGCCAGCCCGTCGGTCATCTCCGCCAGTCCCAGCAGCGCCGGGTCGTCCAGCGCCACAAACCGCCCGTCCCGCAGCCGATGATAGCTCTCACGGCGGCGGTAGCCCTCCATGATGCCGGTCAGATCCGCCGGTTCCCAGTCGGCGGCGTCCAGCTCCACCTGCAGCAGGTCTCCCAACAGGCTCACCCCCACCTGCAGCCGCCCCGGGGCGGCGGGGGCGATCCGGTCATATCGGTCGGAGGCATAGACCGCCGCCACCTGCCGCAGCTGTGCCGCCCCCTCGGTGAGAAAGCGGAACAGCGCCCCGTCATCCCCACGGAAAACCAGCAGCCCCGTTTCCGGCTGCAGGGCGGTGAATTGCCGGGTGACGGCCGCCTTGACCCGCTCTTCCCCCAGCGGGTCCTGCCAGAGCTGCCGGGGGGCGGCAGCCCCCGCGAAAGGCAGCAGGACGGTATCCCCGTAGTGGTATTCCACCCGGGCGGTGATGCAGCCCGGCTCCGGGGCGTCCAGATAAATGCGGGCCTCCAGCGGCCGGGGACGGTATTGCTCCAGCGCGTCGGCGTCCCCCTGGGGGAGAATGTACGGCTCTATGGTTTTCCATACCCCGGCGCAAAAAGCGGGCAGCTCTCCGGCGGACACGAAGAATCCCTCCGGCGCCCGGTGCAGCACCTGCAAGAATCCGGTCATGCGGCGGCCATAGTCGCTGTCGGTGCGGATGAGGCAGTTCCCCTGCAGCAGGTAGAGGGTGCGCAGGCCGCGGATGAGCGTCACATCCTCCCCGGACACCCGCACCCCGCCCCGCTCCCGGGTAAACGTCACGGGCAGGCGGGGATTCTCCCGGGTCAGCCGCAGCGTCCGGTCGCCGGTGGCGGTGCGCAGGGTAAGGGGGCGGCCCTCCATGAGGGCGAAAAACCGGTCAACCCCCGCCGCCGACAGAGGCAGCTCTCCGGCGGTGGCGCTCATGCCCGCCCCCCGGTCGTGCCATTCCGCCAGCAAAAAGTCCAAAACCGGGCGGCTCTCCGGCAGAAAGCTGTCCGGGTGGTGATACAAGGTCAGCTGTTTACCGTATTCCGCCGTGTTCTCCTGCTGCATCCGTTCGGCAAAACGGGCAAGATTTTTCAGCAGATAGGGACGGGCGCGGCCGATGGTGAACCGTAGGGCGGGACGCCCTCCCTCCAGCACCAGCAGAGGGTTGAGCGCCACCGGATCGGCCGCCCCCTGCGCCTGCTGCCGCCGGGTCTCCTCGGCCATATAGCGGTCGATCATCTGCCGGGCGGCCGGGTCGGTATTCCGCTCCTGTGTTCGCTCCAGCGCGGCAGCGGTGGGCAGCTGCGCCACCATGTCCTGATAGTATTTGTGCACCAGCACGGCCACAACGTGCTTGCAGGCGCCCTCTCGGGGATGGAACTGCCCGCAATCGCAGGCGAAGTATTCCAGCTCCCCCTGCTCGTCGAAGCCCACCTCGACGGCGTGGGTCTTTCCGTCCTCCTCCACCGTCCTGGCGGTCAGAAAGCAGGGGTAAAAGGGGCTGACGCTCTCCGTAAAGGCGCGCACCCACCCGGCGTTGTAGCCGTGGACCCCCCGCAGATACACCGGGCTGCTTTCGGCCAGCGCTTTGATTTTTTTGAGCGGATAAAAGGGCATAGCCGTCTCTCCTTGCGGTAAACTGTTATCCTGTTATTATACCCCGGATCCGGTTCCGCCGCAAGGGGAAAAACCGGATTTTTTTGCCGTCGTTTTATTCTCTGAACAACTATCAGAAGCTGCTCGCCGTCCATCTTCGCTGCCTATGGGGCCTCTCCGTTGGCTTTCCCCCATAGAGTTCGCTGTACAATATGTTGGACGATCTTCCGAATAAACCCCGCACACCCTCCGTATGGGCGGGGTAAGCCGTTCGGATATACGGGATTGTGTCCACATACGCGGACGTGCTGCCGCGTGGGTGGCGTGGGCGCGGCAGCGCGAGAGCGGCACACGCATCCTCTGCCGCTCACCGCGGTTTCGCCCGGGCACGTGGTGCGCGGTCTCGCACCCGGACGCACAGGGGCGCCGCGGCAACAAAGACATATGGCACGGACTGCCCTCGCCAGGATCCTGCGCACCCTCTGCGGTGGTTCTGCCCCTCGTCCGCCGCGGCTTTACGCGCCGTCCTCTGCGGTTTCGCCTGCCCTCACCCCAGCCTCCGCGCCAGGCCATTGGACCCGGCTTGTACGATATGCCCGAGAAAAG
This sequence comes from Ruminococcaceae bacterium UBA5905, assembly GCA_002431285.1. Lineage (GTDB taxonomy): Bacteria > Bacillota > Clostridia > Oscillospirales > Acutalibacteraceae > UBA5905. Next base: position 6,558 of record DJEF01000049.1, read on the forward strand.
AGAAAAAACTGTCTATTCTCTCTTGACAAATCCCCACGTCACGTGTATGATTGTATACATTCATACACGCACACGAAAATGTGTGCATACCCCTGTCACGCAAAGGAGGCCGCTATGCTGGAACTATCCAACCACACCAATCTTCTGGAGGAGGAAACCTACAAATACTCCTTGCAGGATGTGCCGGAGCCGATGCTCTATCGGGACATTTACAGCTACGATACGGTGCCGAAAATCGCCTTTAACCACCGGCGGGTGCCCATCGGGATGCCGGAGGAAATCTGGATCACCGACACCACCTTCCGGGACGGGCAGCAGTCCATCGAGCCGTATTCGGTGGAGCAGATCGTGGAGCTGTATAAGCTCATGTCCCGGCTGGGCGGCCCCTATGGCATCATCCGGCAGACGGAGATGTTCGTATACAGCCAGAAGGACCGGCAGGCGCTGGAGAAATGTCAGGAGCTGGGGCTGCAATTCCCGGAGATCACCACCTGGATCCGGGCGAACCGGGAGGACTTCAAGCTGGTGAAGGATCTGGGCATCCGGGAGACCGGTATCCTCGTCAGCTGCTCCGACTATCATATCTTCAAAAAGCTGAAAATGACCCGGGCACAGGCCATGAAGCAGTATCTCTCGGCGGTGAGCGACGCCTTTGAGGCGGGGGTCATGCCCCGGTGCCATCTGGAGGACATCACCCGGGCGGATTTCTACGGCTTTGTGGTGCCCTTTGTCAACGCGCTGATGGAAATGAGCCGACAGGCGAAAATTCCGGTGCGCATCCGCGCCTGCGACACCATGGGCTACGGCATTCCATACACTGAGGCGGCGCTGCCGCGCAGCGTTGCCGGCATCATCTACGGCCTGCAGCAGTATTCCGACGTGCCCAGCGAGTGCCTTGAGTGGCACGGGCACAACGACTTTTACAAGGCTGTCGTCAACGCCTCGACCGCGTGGCTCTACGGCGCGTGCGCGGTCAACTGCTCCCTGCTCGGCATCGGAGAGCGCACGGGCAATATCCCGCTCGAGGCTATGGTGTTTGAGTACGCATCTCTGCGCGGCTCGCTCGACGGTATGGAGCCGACGGTCATCACCGAGATAGCAGACTACTTCCGCAGCGAGATAGGCTATGACATCCCGCCGATGACCCCGTTTGTCGGGCGCGACTTCAACGTCACGCGCGCCGGTATTCACGCCGACGGTCTGCTCAAGGACGCCGAGATCTACACGATCTTCGATACCGAGAAGCTGCTCAACCGCCCGGCCTCCGTGCAGGTCAGCAAGACCTCCGGCCTTGCCGGCATCGCCTACTGGATCAACCAGAGCTACGGTCTGACCGGAGAAAAGCAGATAGGCAAGCACGACCCGCTCGTGCTCGCGCTCAAGGGCTGGGTGGACGCGGAATATGAGGACGGCCGCCAGACCGTTATGTCCGCAAAGGAACTCAACGCAAAGATCGCGGAGCTGGCTCCCGGCCGCTTCGCGCAGGTCTGACAGGAGGTGCGGCATGAAGGATCTACGCACCGTTACGCTGGCCGATCAGGTATTTGAGCGGCTGGAATCCGATATCATTCAGGGTGTATACCCGCGCGGCGAGGTGCTCACTGAGCTCAAGCTCGTCGAGCAGCTCAATGTCAGCCGCACGCCCATCCGCGAGGCGCTGCGCCGCCTTGAGCAGGAGCGCCTTATTGCCGACACCGGCAAGGGCTCCGTCGTGCTCGGAATTACGGCCGCGGATCTTGTGGATATCATGGATATCCGCTGCAAGATCGAGGGGCTCGCATCCTACTATGCGGCGAAAAATGCAACGCCGGAGAGTCTCGCACGCCTGCGGCACATAATGGATCTGCAGGAGTTTTACTTTGAAAAGCGCGACGTCGAGCATCTGCGCGAGATGGACGACCGCTTCCATGACATCATATGCGACATGGGCGGCCATGCCGTCATCAGCGACACGCTTATCCCGCTGCATCGCAAGACCCGCCGCTACCGCAAGGCCTCCATTGCCGATTCCTCGCGCACGGCTCGGGTCGTAATGGAGCACCGCGCCATCTTCGACGCCATCGCCGCCGGCGACGCCGACCGTGCCGCAGAGCTCACGGCCGAGCACACAGCCAACGCAAAAAAAAGCATGATCGAAAGGATGAATAACAATGGGTGAGACACTTGCTCAGAAAATAATCCGCGCCCATCTGCTGCACGGCGACATGACACCCGGCAGCGAGATCGCCCTGCGCATCGACCAGACGCTCACGCAGGACGCCACTGGCACGATGGCCTATCTTGAGTTTGAGACGATGGGCATCCCGCGTGTCAAAACCGAGCTGAGCGTGGCCTATGTTGACCATAACACGCTCCAGTCCGGCTTTGAAAACGCGGACGATCACCGCTATCTCCGCACCGTTGCCGAAAAGCACGGCATCTGGTTCTCGCGCCCGGGCAACGGCATATGCCATCAGGTGCACCTCGAGCGCTTCGGCAAGCCGGGCAAAACGCTCATCGGCTCCGACAGCCACACCCCCACCGGCGGCGGCATCGGTATGCTGGCCATGGGCGCGGGCGGATTGGACGTGGCGGTGGCCATGGGCGGCGGTGCCTATTACATCACCATGCCGAAAATGCTCAAGGTGGAGCTGACCGGCAAGCTGCGCCCCTTTGTCACCGCCAAGGACGTGAGCTTGGAAATTCTGCGCCAGCTGTCCGTCAAGGGCGGCGTAGGCTACATCATCGAATGGGGCGGCGAGGGAATCCAATCCCTCACCGTGCCGGAGCGGGCGACCATCACCAATATGGGCACCGAGCTGGGTGCCACCACCTCCATCTTCCCGTCGGATGAAGTGACCCGGGCATTCCTCAAGGCGGAGGGACGGGAGGAGGATTACACCCCCCTGTCCAGCGATCCGGACGCGGTCTACGACAAGGTGCTGCACATCGACCTGTCGGCGCTGGAGCCGCTGATCGCCTGCCCCCACAGCCCCGATAAGGTGGTGCCCGTGTCCTCTCTCAAGGGCACCAAGGTGGATCAGGTCTGCATCGGCTCCTGCACCAATTCTTCCCTGCAGGATATGCTGAAGGTGGCGGCTCTCCTGAAAGGGCGCACCATTGCCCCGTCGGTAAGCCTGTCCATTTCCCCCGGCTCCAAGCAGGTGCTGTCCATGCTGGCGGACTGCGGGGCGCTGACGGACATTCTGGCCTCCGGCGCCCGGGTGCTGGAATGTGCCTGCGGCCCCTGTATCGGCATGGGCTTTTCCCCCAATTCCGGCGGCGTGAGCCTGCGCACCTTTAACCGCAACTTTGAGGGACGCAGCGGCACCGCCGACGGGCAGGTGTATCTGGTCAGCCCCGAAACGGCGGTGGCGGCCGCCGTCAGCGGCGAAATCACCGACCCCCGTCTGCTGGGCGAGATGCCTGCCATCGACTTCCCGGAGCGGTTCCGCATCGACGACAGCGCCGTGCTGGCCCCCGCCCCGGAGGCAGAGGCGGACAGCGTAGAGGTGCTGCGGGGTCCCAACATCAAAGAATTCCCGCAATGCTATCCTCAGGAGGACAGCCTGACCGCCCCGCTGGTGCTGAAGGTGGGGGACAACATCACCACCGACCACATTATGCCGGCGGGCGCGAAAATCCTCCCCTACCGCTCCAACATCCCCCATCTGAGCCAATTCTGCTTCGGGGTATGCGATAAGACCTTCCCGGAGCGGGCAAAAGCCGCCGGACAGAGCATCGTGGTAGGCGGCAGCAACTACGGGCAAGGCTCCTCCCGGGAGCACGCGGCGCTGGTGCCGCTGTATCTGGGGGTGCGGGCGGTGATCGCCAAGAGCTTCGCCCGGATTCACGCCGCGAACCTCATCAACGCCGGCATTATGCCCCTGACCTTTGCCGACCCGGCGGATTACGACGCCCTTACGCAAGGGGACACCCTGGCGCTGACGGATGTATACGCCGGGATGGACAACGGCACCATCACCCTGACGGATAAAACCACCGGGAAAACGATGGCGCTGCAGGCGGATTTCACCGACCGGCAAAAGGCAATTCTGAAAGCGGGCGGCTTGCTGGGCTATACGAAAGCTCAGAGGAACTGAACCGGAGCGGCGCTGCATAAAGCGGCGCCGTTCTGCCGGAAGAAAGGAAACGGAGACTATGGATTCTTATGTCAATGCGGCGGTGGAGCAATTCCGCCGGGTGCTGGAGCAGCAGATTGCCCGCCAGCGCCGGATGGAGGCCGGTTCCGCAGCGGTGGATTACACGCAAAAGGACAAAATCGTCATCGGCGTGATCGGCGGTGACGGGATTGGCCCGATTCTGGTGGAGCAGGCAAGCCGGGTGCTGGAGTGCCTGCTGGCGGACGATCTGGCCGCCGGCAAGGTCGAGCTGCGCCCCATTGAGGGACTGACCATCGAGAACCGGCTGGCGCTGGGGCAGGCGGTGCCGGCGGATACGCTGGCAGCCATCAAGGAGTGCGACGTGCTGCTGAAGGGTCCCACCACCACCCCCAAGGGCGGCACCATGGAGAGCGCCAATGTGGCGCTGCGGCGGGAGCTGGATCTCTACGCCAATGTGCGCCCGGTGAGCATCCCGGAAAAGCACATCGACTGGGTGTTCTATCGGGAAAATACCGAGGGCGAATATGTGTTGGGCAGCCAAGGCATCGAAATCCCCGACACGCTGGCCATGGATTTTAAGGTGACCACCGACGCCGGCACCCGGCGGATCGCCCGGGCGGCATTTGAATACGCCAAGCTGAACGGCAAAACCAATGTGGCGATCGTCACGAAAGCGAATATTATGAAAAAGACCGACGGCAAGTTCACCGCCCTGTGCCACGAGGTGGCGGCGGACTATCCCGACATCACCGCCGAGGACTGGTACATCGACATCATGACCGCCAATCTGGTGAACGAATCCATCCGGGATCGGTTCCAGGTGTTTGTGCTGCCCAATCTCTATGGCGATATCATCACCGACGAGGCAGCGCAGATTCAGGGCGGTGTCGGCACGGCGGGCAGCGCCAACATCGGCGACCGCTATGCCATGTTTGAGGCCATCCACGGCTCCGCGCCCCGGATGATCGAAGAGGGCCTGGGCGACTACGCCAACCCCTCCTCCATCCTCAAGGCCTGCGAAATGCTGCTGCGGCATATTGCCCGCCCGGAGGCGGCGGATCGGCTGGCGGCGGCGCTGCACACCTGCAACGACACCGAGCGCCGGGTGGTGGTCACCGGAGATAAGACCGGCGCTACCTGCCGGGCATTTGCCGACTATGTGATGGAAACCCTGACAAAATAAACGGATCTATACGCACACTGCCCCCGGCGGCCGTACGGTCGCCGGGGGCAGTGTTTTCATCCGGATGTCCGCCGCAGATGCAGCAACCGGGCGCACGGTTCGCCGGGGAAATGGCTGTGCTCCCGACGGCCGCACTCAGCCATGGTTGCCGATCTTCCCTTTTTTCATTAACCCCCGCCAGCCGGTGCCGAAGCCCCGCCTAACAAAGAGCAGCTGCAGCAGCAACGGGATCAGGAATATGTACGAAACGACCTTGATAAAGCAGAACAGCTTGAGAAGAATCCCGCTGCGGGGATTGTCAAAGGTGCCCTGCTTCACACATTTGTAGCAGGTCCACGCCTGCACAAAGAACGGATTGAAAAACACGACAAACAGAGCATCCGCCACAGCGATCCAGCTGTCCTGTCCCGGGATCAACGCAATCAGCGCAAACGCCCACGGGATAAAGAACCACATCAGCGCCCGCTTTCCGGCGGTGCGCTGCATCAGGCGCACGTCCTCGTCCGTATACCCGTTTTCCTCCGCCCATTCCCGAAATCCACTGTCTCCGTAAGAAACCATACCATAATCCTCCTGACACGCAATTTCGACAGCATTTCTGTTGATTGGTAGTATTTTTTCTACTTTATACTACTTGTCAATAGTTTTTCGGAATTTCCACTATAATGGGTGGAAGAATACCGGTGTCGGAAACGGGCGTATCGGATCGAGGTGGTTAGTTTGAAACCTTTGAAGGAGAAGATCAGCATTACGATCGACGGTGATGTGCTGGAGAAACTGAAACAGGCGGCAGAAAAGGACGACCGCTCTCTGTCCCAGTACATCAATTTGATATTAAAGCAGCATATCGCCGGCCGTGATGAACAGTCGTGAATTCGCCGAACAAAAACAGGAGGGGCACCGCGGCCGGCGGCGTCCCTCCTGTTTTTCGGTGTATTCCAATTCGGCTTTGCCCTCACGCGCCGGAGGGCTGTTCAAACGTCCGCAGAGAGACGGGGCGCGCAGCCGACCCCCGTGCGATACACCGGCGGTTCGGATCAATGCCGCGCGGAGGGGACTCTACCGACGACCGTTTTCCTCTCACAGCTCTCCGGAGAACCGGTACACCTGCGTATACAGCTGCTCCCGCAGGGCGCGGAAAGCGCTCTCCGTCAGCGGATATCCCTGTGTCATGATCCGCAGCGGCACCGTCGCGCTGCCGGGGGAGAGGGCAGGCTGCATATAGGGATAGTCGTTGTACTGAAATCCGTTGCGGCGGTAAAAGCCTACCCGACGGACAGCCATCTCCGTATGAGGCAGCTCCACCTCCAAGCACAGCGCCCCATATTCCGCCGCCAGCGCCGCCAGCATCCGGCTGCCGGTGCCGCCGTTGCGCCGATGGGGTTCCACCGCCAGATGCTCCACAAAGGTCATGGGACGCAGTTCCCATACCGCCGCAAAGCCCGCCAGCTCGCCGCCGTCCCATTCGCCCCACAGCCGGTAGGCAGGCTCCTCCAGCAGCGCCTGCTGGCCGTCCCGGGTGCGGCGTTCCTCCGGCGGGAAACTTCGCTCCATCAATCGGTATACGGCGTCAAAATCCGCCGCGGTCAATCGTTCCATGGTGATCCATCCTTTTGCATTTTTCTCCATTCTACCACAGAACCGTACACAAAGCAAATGGCAACGCCGTCGTTCTTCCGGTGTGCGCCGCAGACGCGGGCAGCGATTGCCCCACCGTCGAAGATCGACCATCCGCCCGCGGGCGCGGAGCGGCTGGCCGAAAACCCCGGGGCAAGCCGTCCATGAGCCCCGGCTTATGAGCGGGCGCGTCGGGCGGCTTTAGAGCACGGTGTTATCCCGCCGCGGTTTCACGGCAGCTTTCGGGAGCGCCGGAGGACGGAGGAAAGCCGTTGCCCCGCGCGGCTCCGACCGGCAGAGTCGTGGCCTTTGCGCCCTCCGGACGGCTCCGACCGGTCAATGCAGCGTTGCCCTCGCCGGGAACGGCGGCGGCGCGGGATACGCAAGCGGGAGGATGTGCTCCGTCCTTTCGGCGCGGGTCGTATACCGGGATGCGCCGCCGACGGCATCCCTCAGGAGCGGCTGACCGCCGGGGCTTTCTCGCAGCAGACGGATTCTCCGTGCAGGGACACGGTGATGGTGTCCCCCGGCCGGTATGCCCCGGCTAGCAGCTGCTCCGCCAGCGGATCGTCCAGCAGCTGCCGCAGCTGCCGCCGCAGAGGGCGGGCGCCGTATACCGGGTCATAGCCCGCCTGCGCCACCCGTTTTGCCACCGCCGGGTCGATCACGCAGCCGTATCCCAGACCCTCCACCCGGCGGCGCAGCTCGTCAAGCATCCGGGCGGCGATCTGCTCCACCTCGTCGGGGGTCAGCGGGCGGAAAACGATCACCTCATCCACCCGGTTGAGAAACTCCGGACGGAACTGCTTTTTCAGCTCTCCCATAGCGGCCGCCCGCAGATTCCGGTTCTGCCCGGCGGCGTCCCCGGCGGAAAAGCCCAGCCGGTTCTCTCCGGCAATCTGGCGGGCGCCCACATTGGAGGTCATGACGATCAGCGTGTGGCGGAAATCCACCCGCCGCCCCTGTCCGTCGGTCAGCTGCCCCTCCTCCAGAATTTGCAGCAGCAGATTGCTCACCTCCGGGTGAGCTTTTTCGATTTCATCAAATACCACCACCGAATAGGGATGGCGGCGCACCCGCTCGGTGAGCTGGCCGCCCTCCTCATACCCTACATAACCGGGCGGCGCGCCCATGAGCCGGGAGACGGTGTATTTTTCCATATATTCCGACATATCCAGCCGGATGAGGGCTTTTTCATCCCCGAACAGGGCCTGCGCCAGCGCCCGGCACAGTTCGGTCTTGCCCACGCCCGTGGGGCCAAGGAAAATAAACGACCCGGCAGGGCGGCGCTCATCCTGCAAGCCTACCCGGCTGCGGCGCACCGCCCGCGCCACCGCCGCCACCGCCTCCGGCTGCCCCACCATGCGGCGATGCAGCACCGCCTCCAGCTGCTGCAGGCGGGCGGATTCCTCCCGGCTGAGCTGCTCCACAGGGATGCCCGTCCACTCCGCCACGATATGCGCTACATCCGCCGCCGTCACCGGCTGTCCGCCCGCCTCCGGCCGCCACCCCTCCGGCTCCTGACCCAGCTGCACGGTGCGCTCCCGCACCTGTCGGCGCAGCTGGGCGGCGCGCTGAAAATCCTGCTCGTGTACGGCGGCGTGCAGCTCCTCCGACAGCCGCACCGTCTCGTCGTCCTCCGGCCGCCCCGGTGCCATCCGCCCGGCCACGGCAGCCGCCCGCAGACGTACCCGGGAGGCCGCTTCATCCATCAGATCCACCGCCTTATCCGGCAGATAGCGATCGGGAATATACCGCACCGACAGCCGCACCGCCGCCGTCAGCGCCTCGTCGGTGATGCGTACCCGGTGATGGGCCTCGTACCGCTCCCGCAGCCCCCGCAGAATTTCCTGCGCCTGCTCCGGGGTGGGTTCCTCCACCGTTACCAGCTGAAACCGCCGCTCCAGCGCCGCATCCTTTTCCACGTGGCGGCGGTATTCGGTCACGGTGGTGGCGCCGATGAGCTGCAGCTCTCCCCGCGCCAGCCGGGGCTTCAGAATGTTGGCGGCATCCACCGCCCCCTCGGCCGCGCCGGTGCCGATGAGATTGTGCATCTCATCCACAAACAGCAGCACATCCCCCGCCTTTTCCACCTCGGTGAGAGCGGTGCGCACCCGCTCCTCAAAATCACCCCGATACTTGGTGCCCGCCACCATGCCGGTCAGGTCGAGGGTGATGAGCCGCTTGCCCCGCAGCGCCTGCGGCACATCCTCCGCCGCAATGCGCTGCGCCAGGCCCTCCGCCACCGCCGTCTTACCCACCCCCGGTTCCCCGATCAGGCAGGGATTGTTCTTCGTGCGGCGACACAGGATCTGGATCACCCGGCCGATCTCCTCCTCCCGGCCGATGACCGGGTCCAGCTGCCCCGCCCGGGCCATGGCCGTGAGATCCCGCCCGAATTGCTCCAGCGTAGGGGTGCGGACGCGCCCCGGACGGCTGTCGCCGCCTGTCTGCGCGCCGCTGCCCAGCACGCCGCCGGTTCCCGGCGGCATCCCCGCCGCCCGGGCGATATCCGTCAGCAGCTCCGCCGGCCGGCCGCCCAGCAGCAGCAAAAGCCGCACTGCCACGCTGGTGTCGTCCCGCAGGATCGCCGCCAGAATATGCTCCGTGCCCGCCAGCCGCTGACGGGTCAGCGCCGCCTCGGTCAGCGCCAGCTCCATGGCGGCTTTGGCGCGGGGGGTCAGATCGTCCGGGGTCAATGGGCTGTACATCCCGCCGCCTTCGCTCTGGGTCAGCTTTTCTCCATACCGCAGAGCGGTGATGCCCCGGGCATTCAGCACCACCGCCGCCACACCGCTGCCCTCCCGCAGCAGCCCCAGCACCAGATGCTCCGTGCCGATATAGGTGTGCCCCATATCCCGCGCCGCCTCGATCGCCAGATTCAGCGCCGTATTGGCTTTGTCCGTGAACCGCTTGAACCGATACATCAAGCCCCGCCTCCTTTGCGTTTCATTTAGAATATAGGCAGGGGCGGCAGGTTTTATACCATCAATTCAGCTGCCGCACACCGGGCGGCTGGTCGATGGGAAAGGCGGTCAGCTCCCGCCCCTCCAGCGGCGCGTGATGCAGGTGCGCCACCGAAAGCTGCCGGTTCGCATAGGTGGTCACATAATAGCTGCCCCGGGTGGCGTTGCACCCGGCGGTATAGCGGGTATACTCCTGGGCCCCGTCCGGCAGACGGCAGCACCCCCGAGGCTGCGCCACCGCCCCCAGAATATGAAACAGCTGATGGATGCTGTCGTTCTCCCCGCCGCCGCAGACGGAATGGGCCCGCACGAACGCCGCCCGCACGAACCGGGAGCGGGAGGACAGATCCCCCGGCAGCCCCAGCGCCCCCATGCCCCGGCTGTACGGAGCCAGCTTCATCTGCGGGGCAAAGCGATTCACCGGCTCCTCCGGGGAGAGGGACAGATAGTCGTTGAGGGCGAACAGCTGCCGGGGCAGAGGCGGCTCATTGGTCAGCACCCCCGCCGGATTGTCCGTCACCCGCAGTCCCGTGGCCAGCGGCTCCACCGCCACGCATTCCCGCTCATCCGCCAGCATCCAGTGGAGCGGCGCGGCGGGCAGCTCCGGGGAAAAGGGGGTGTCCGTCAGTCGAATACGCCTCAGCAGCCCGCAGGCCTCCCGCACGGTGGCGCACTGCCCCAGCACCCGGGCAATGAGCTGATAGGAGGGCACATTATCCTCCCCGGGGCGCTCTTTCTGATACACGGCGCTTTGGGCAAACCGCAGCCCCGCCATGCACAGCCCCCGCTCATTGACCCCGTCGTAATACAACGGATACCCCTGCTGCAGATGCGCCACGCCGACGAGGGCATAGTGCTCCGTCGCGGAATTCCACAGCGGAAACCGCCGGGGTGTAATGACCACATATTCTCCGTAGCCCCGCTCCAGATCCAGATTGCGCCCGAAATAAAAATCCTCCGTCCGCAAGGTCACTGCCGTACACATACGCATTCCTCCTGTCGGCATCAGTATTCCCCGGACGGAGGTTGTCATACGCCGCCGGTTGTGGTATACTGAAGGCACAAATTGAAACACAGGAGCGATCACTATGAAACACGAGACCGAACGCCAACGCATCATCCGGGAGCTGCTCCACGGCACCGACGAGGAATTCACCGACGAGGAGTTAATCCACCAGCTGATCGCCACCAAGGTGACGGAAAACGCCGACCGCCGGGAGAAGCTGTCCTTCGGCCAGCGGGCATCGGATGCGGTGGCAAAATTCGCCGGCAGCTGGGCGTTTATTTTCAGCTTTATCGCCATTATGGTGCTGTGGATGCTGCTGAATGTGCTCATGGCGGACAAAGCGTTTGACGCCTATCCGTTTATTCTGCTCAATCTGGTGCTGTCCTGCATCGCCGCCGTGCAGGCGCCGCTCATTATGATGAGCCAGAACCGCCAGGAGGCCAAGGACCGGGAGCGGGCCGAGAACGATTATAAGGTCAATCTGAAAAGCGAACTGATCGTAGACGACCTGCACAAAAAGCTGGATCGGGTGCTGGAGAACCAGAAGGAGCTGCGCCACCGGCTGGAGCAGCTGGAAAAGCGCCCCTGAGGACGGGGCAAAAAAACAAGCCCGGAGAGACGGTTTCATCCGTCTCTCCGAGCTGCTGTTTCTTTGTGGATAACGTTCGCTTTTCGGACTCCCGACAGCTGTCTCCGGCTGTCGGAGATACCGCCCCCGGACGTTTAATCGGGGAACCGCTGGTTGGCGTAGTAGGCGATGGTGTCCACCGTCTGGTCAATGCCGGTCTTGAGGCTGTCGATGACCAGATCGTAGCTTTCGATGCTGCCCCAGCGGGTGTCGGCGTAGAAATTGTGATAGCTGGCGCGGCGCTTATCCGTGCGCACGATCTCGTCCGCCGCCTTTTTCTCCGTGGTGCCGGGATGCCGCGCCAGCGCACGGGCCACCCGGCTCTTGATATCCGCCCGGATGAATACGTTGATAACCTGCTCCCGCTTTGCCAGCGCATAATCGGCGCAGCGCCCGATGATTACGCAGCTCTCGCCCTTGTCCGCCAGCTTCTGGATGGTGTCGAACTGCGCCAGAAAAATTTTCTGGTGGATGGGAATGTCGTATTGCCCCATGGCGATGCCGTAATTCCCCAGCGACAGCGAATACAGCAGACTGCTGGTGGGCACCTCGTCGTACAGCTCAAAATTCTCCGGGGCCAGTCCGCTTTCCTCCGCGGCCAGCTTCAGCAGCTCCTTATCATACACCGGAATGCCCAGCTTCTCCGCCAGCTTTTTGCCGATCTCGTGGCCGCCGCTGCCGCTCTGCCGTCCGATGGTAATGATGGTTCCGTTTTTCATGGTATGTCTCCTCCTTACTCGGTATCAACCCGATGTTTCCTATATAACTATACCAAATTTATGCGCATTTGTACAGGGGTATTTTATAAAATTCGGACATGATTTTGATTTTTGTGAAAAACGGCAAACCGCTGATGCAACAAATATCCATTTTGCCGGAATAAAAATCCATTGTCAACGCCCCGACAACGGGATACAATACCATTGGCAGTATAGGATCTGCGCCCGGCGAAAGACGCCCCGATCTGCCCGCGGACGGCATTTTGGGGGTTCTTTTGCGCTTTTTCGATGCAGGCGGGCGACAGTCCCTGACAATAAATACACAAGACAAAGGAGCAATGCACCATGAAGAAGATTGCTGTGCTGACCAGCGGCGGCGACGCCCC
>DJEF01000049.1:19206-24820 GCA_002431285.1 Ruminococcaceae bacterium UBA5905
GGCGACGCCCCCGGCATGAACGCGGCCGTGCGTGCCGTGGTACGTTCCGCTCTCCACGAGGGTATGGAGGTATTCGGCGTTGTGCGGGGATACAACGGCCTGATCAAGGGGGAGCTGATCCCCATGAATCTGCGCAGCGTATCCGATATCATTCATCGAGGCGGAACCGTCCTCTACACCGCCCGCAGCCCTGAATTCTGCACCGAGGAGGGTATGCAGAAAGCAGTGGATAACTGCCATAAAAACGGCATCGAGGGCGTCGTAGTCATCGGCGGCGACGGCTCGTTCAAGGGCGCCCGGGACCTGACCGCCCATGGGATTCCCTGCATCGGTCTGCCCGGCACCATCGACAACGATATTTCCTGCTGCGACGAAACCATCGGCTACGACACCGCCATGAATACCATCGTGGAGATGGTGGACAAGCTGCGGGACACCTCCCAGTCCCATGACCGGTGCAGCGTGGTGGAGGTTATGGGCCGCCGGGCCGGGTGGCTGGCGCTGAACGCCGGCATCGCCGTAGGCGCCACCAGCATTCTGGTGCCGGAGGTCTCCTATGACTTCCAAAAGGATATCGTTGACCGGATGCAGGCCACAGCCCGCACCGGCAAGCACCATTTCATCATCATTGTGGCCGAGGGCGTCGGCCATGTGCAGGAGCTGGCCGAGAAGATCGAGGAGGTCACCGGCGTCGAGGCGCGTGCCACCGTGCTGGGACACGTGCAGCGGGGCGGTTCCCCCACGGCGCGAGATCGGGTGCTGGCCAGCCGGATGGGCAATTATGCGGTGCGTCTGCTCCAGCAGGGCAAGGAGAACCGCGTAGTCGCTATCCAGAACGACCATGTGTGCGACTTCGACATCACCGAGGCGCTGGCTATGAAGAAAGCCTTTGACCTGGATCTGTATCGGGTATCCACGGAGATCTCCATTTGATCTCTTTCCGGTGTCCGACGTATGTGTTGTGCCCCCGACGGTCGGTCGGGGGCACGCTTTTTGCTTTGAGTTGTTCGCCTCTGGCGAACATTTCGGGAAATTTCTATAAAGCCTGTCCTTTTTTCTTGTCAACGGTTGACAAAGATTTGCGGGTACGCTACAATACTGTTTAACGGGCTTTGCAACGGACGTTTGTCCGCGTATTGGGCGAACAGCTGTCCGCTGCAGCCGAATGATTTTATCGGAGGAATGAGACATGGCAAGAGTATACAATTTTTCCGCAGGACCGTCCATGCTGCCGGAGAGCGTGCTGCGCCGGGCGGCGGACGAAATGCTGGATTATGAGGGTTCCGGACAGTCTGTGATGGAGATGTCTCATCGCTCCAAGGTGTATCAGAGCATCATCGACGGCGCCGAGGGGCTGCTGCGGGAGGTCATGGGCATCCCGGATAACTATAAGGTGCTGTTCCTGCAGGGGGGCGCCTCCTCCCAGTTCGCCATGATCCCCATGAACCTGATGACCGGCAGCGGCAAGGCCGATTACGTGGTGACGGGTCAGTGGGCGAAAAAGGCCTATAAGGAGGCCGCACGCTACGGCAAGGCCCGGGTGGTGGCCAGCTCCGAGGATAAGACCTTCTCCTATATTCCCAAGCTGGATCCCGCGACCTTCGACCCGGAGGCGGACTATTTCTACATCTGCATGAATAACACCATCTACGGCACGGTGTATCACACCTTGCCGGATACCGGCAAGGTACCGCTGGTGGCGGACGCCTCCTCCTGCATCCTGTCGAAGCCCATCGACGTATCCAAATTCGGCATCCTCTACGCCGGTGCTCAGAAGAATATGGGCCCCGCCGGTGTGACGGTGGTGATCATCCGGGAGGACCTCATCGGCCACGCCATGGACATCACCCCCACCATGTTCAATTATCAGATCCATGCCGATAACGGCTCCATGTTCAACACCCCGCCCTGCTACGCCATCTATATGCTCAAGCTGGTGCTGGAATGGATCAAAAACGACATCGGCGGTCTGGAGAATATGCAGGCCATCAACGAGAAAAAGGCGGCGCTTCTGTACGGTTTTCTGGATCAATCCAAGCTGTTCCGCGGCACGGTGGTGCCGGAGGACCGGTCGCTGATGAATGTGCCCTTTGTCACCGGGGATGCCGACGTGGACGCCGCTTTCGTAAAGGCGGCCACCGAGGCGGGCTTTGTGAATATCAAGGGGCATCGCTCCGTGGGCGGTATGCGGGCCTCCATCTATAACGCCATGCCGGTGGAGGGCGTGGAAAAGCTGGTCGCCTTTATGAAAGAATTTGAGAAGCAGCACGGCTGAGCCGGACTGTAAGTGAGGAGCAAACATATGAAAATCTGTACGCTGAATAAAATTGCCGCCTGCGGCACCGGGCGGTTCGGCGCCGGCTATACCGTCGGCGAGGAGCTGGCCGGCGCGGACGGCGTGATGGTACGTTCCGCCGCCATGCACGATATGGCGCTGCCGGATACCCTGTGGGCCATCGCCCGGGCAGGCGCCGGGGTCAACAACATCCCCGTAGATGCCTGCAGCGAAAAGGGCGTTGTGGTATTCAACACCCCCGGCGCCAACGCCAACGCCGTAAAAGAGCTGGTGCTGGCGGGGCTGTTCCTGTCCTCCCGGAAGATCGTGGACGGCGTGCAGTGGGCCAAAACCCTCAAAGGGGAGGGCGATGCCGTCGGCAAGCTGGTGGAGAAAGGCAAATCCGCCTTTGCCGGTCCGGAAATTCTCGGCAAAAAGCTGGGGGTCATCGGTCTGGGCGCCATCGGCGTGCTGGTGGCCAATGCCGCCACGGCGCTGGGTATGGAGGTCTACGGTTACGATCCGTTTTTGTCGGTGGATGCTGCGTGGAAGCTGTCCCGCTCCATCCATCATGCCGCCACGCTGGAGGAGATCTACGCCGCCTGCGATTATATCACCGTCCATGTGCCGCTGACCCCGGATACCAAGGGGATGATCGGCGGGGACGCCCTGGCCGCCATGAAGGACGGCGTGCGGGTGCTGAATTTTGCCCGGGGCGGGCTGGTGGACAGCGCGGCCATGCTGGCGGCGCTGGAGAGCGGCAAGGTAGCCGCCTATGTGGTGGACTTCCCCAGCGACGAGATGCTGGGTGTGGCGAATGTGATTGCCATTCCCCATCTGGGCGCCTCCACTCCGGAGAGCGAGGACAACTGCGCCGTGATGGCGGCGGATGAGCTGATGGACTATCTGGAGAACGGCAACATCACCCATTCGGTCAATTTTCCCGATATGAAGGTGCCCCGCAGCGGCGACACCCGCATTTGCGTACTGCATAAGAATGTGCCCAATATGCTGGCGCAGATCAGCGCCGTGGTCTCCGGCGCCGGGGTGAATATCGCCTCCATGACCAATAAATCCCGCAAGGATTACGCCTATACCGTGCTGGATATCGAGGGGGCGGTCAAGGATTCCGTCTCCCGGGATATTGCGGGCATCCGGGATGTCATCCGGGTGCGGGTGCTGTAAGCGCCCCGCCATCCATGCCCGTCGCACGGTTTTGCACGTCGTATAACCGGAATTTTGCATACGGGCGACGGACGGCTTTCACCTGCGCCTGCATCGAGCGAAAAAACCGCACCCTGTTTTTGACGGGGTGCGGTTTGGTATTTTCGGGTGCCCGTTTTCTGACGCACCGGAGACGGTCTGACGCACCGGAGGTGGTCGGAGAACGGTGGTCGTTCGGACGCACGTAGGCTTCTGCTTGTCAGAGCGGGAGTGGTGCACCTCCGGAAAATGGGCCTGGGCCGTTCTCGCTGGGTTTACGCCGTTTTCCGCGAGCGCTCGACAGGAACAGCCAACGGCGCTGTCTCGTAAAGAGCGACCGGGGCATTAAGACAATTTTTCCCGCTGAGGGTTTGGGGTTAGAGTATCGCGGCTTTGGTATTCCGCGACCGCTTTTGCCGATTTTGAAAGCCGGACTCTTTTCCCGGCACGCGCGTTTTTTGCCGAAAACGGCGACCGAAAAGCAGGCTTGGCAGCGAAAACCGGTTGACAGCCGCCGGAAAACTGCGTATAATAAATCTGTATCCACGAAACACGGGGGCGTAAAGGTTTCGACGGGGATCGTGCGATACGGTAAGCGAGTAGCGGCGCCGACCCGCTATAAAAGCGGCAAACTTGAAAGTAAACGACAACAATTCTGTTGCCCTGGCGGCCTAATTAGGCTGCCCGTCCTTCCCCGGAATACCGCGGCCGGGTGCGGGGCGTCGATGAGCGGTGAACGTGAACGGAGTGGTGCCACCCTCCCCGTCACGGCGTAGTGGCTACCGTAGCGAGCTGCCTGTCTGTCGGCGGCCCGTGAGGGGAATCCTCATAGACTGACTGCACTCGGAGAAAGCCGTACCAAGTGGTTTTCGGACGCGGGTTCGATTCCCGCCGCTTCCACCACGAAAAAAGCAATTGCATTTTGCAATTGCTTTTTTCAGTTATATTCGCCTTACGGCGAGTGATATTGCTGCGCAGTGATATTCGGCTTTCTGCCGAGTGATATTCGCTTCGCGAGTGCGAGGGCGAATATAATATCACTGTGCCGCAGGCACAATATCACTTTTGCGTCAGCAAAAATATCACGCCGAGCACTGCTCGGCATATCACTTGGTTTACTTTATGTTGTAATAGAATAATGCTGCGCGTAGCGTAAACGCACATCAATTACATATTGTGCGATTTCGTTGCGCAGTCACAACAAAAAAAGACCCCATCCGGGGTCTTTTTTTGTTGGCGAACGGTTGGTGCAGAAGAAACCGCGTACTTTTCCCCTCACAGGGGAAAAGTACAGGACTATCCCGCGCACAGCGGCAAAATCGACGCACCGACCAATGCGGGATAGTCCGGGGTCCCGATTCCCGCCGCTTTTGCCATAACTCCACCGGTATTTTGACGGAATCGCGGTGGACGTTTTTAACCCAAAAAACCGCTTGGAATCCGGCTCTCCGGCTGTTTCGGCCACATAAGGAGCCCCTGCGGAGCAATTCCGGGGCGGGGGTTCGTGCGTTTTACGGGGATTGCGGCTTTCTGTACCATTGTAATCGTTAAACTACCGAGCAATCGTTGAACCACTGGGGTATTGGTTAATCTGCTGAGCTCTGATAATACTCCTTACGAGAAAATCGGCGATGAAAGGCGGTCGCCGGCAGACGAAGTGCCGTTTGACATCCCCGATTCACGCCACTTTCGGGCACATCCGATAATCCACACGGTGATCGTCCACATCGACGAGCGGATACCTTTCAAATTTCGGGACGGCACAGAAATGGAAACGCAAATCCCGCCAAACACAAAAATTGCAGGTTCGGCGTCTGCGGCCCGCTTAATTCAAATGCGGTCAGCGCGCAGAAACCGCTTTTTTCCTGCTGAGCCAAACAAATTTCAAATTCTCTCTTGACTCTATAACTATTATAGAGTTTATAATGTAGAAGTAACAAAACGCAAAGAGGGAACAAGCACAATGGAAAAGAACTTAACCACCGGCAGCGTATTCAAAAATGTCATTCTGTTCTCGCTGCCGTACCTACTCTCGTATTTCTTGCAGACGCTCTACGGCATGGCCGACCTGTTCATCATCGGTCAGTTTGAGGGCGTTGCCAGCACCACCGCCGTTTCCATCGGCTCACAGGTCAT
>DJEF01000049.1:24908-25033 GCA_002431285.1 Ruminococcaceae bacterium UBA5905
ATCGGACAAGCCATCGGTGCGGGCGACCGCAGGCAGGCGGCAAAGGATGTAGGCAATACGGCGACACTCTTTATGGCGGTGTCCGTCACGCTGATGGCAGTTTTGCTGGTGCTGGTGCGCCCCAT
>DJEF01000020.1 GCA_002431285.1 Ruminococcaceae bacterium UBA5905
GCCAAAAATAAAGATTTATATTACGATGCGCTGGCGCAGTCCCAAAACGGCTGGTATGAGGGGACGGAAAATGTTCTGCCCTTTATCAAGTATCTGCTCGGAACGATTTTGGCGGCATACAAGGACCTGGATGAGCGGGTAGCGCTTGTGGAAACCAAACTGCCCGCACTTGAAATGGTGCGCCGAGCAAGTGAAAATAAAGTCGGGCGGTTCAACAAGCAGGATATCCGTGAGTTATGCCCGACCCTCAGCGACAGCTCCATCGAGGGCGCTTTGCGCAAGCTGGTATCAGACGGCGAACTGAAAAAAGAGGGCAAAGGAAAAAGCACCTGCTACTTCCGGTTAAAATAATTTTTACGGCACAAAACCGCAGCCCCGCACCTTTTGAATGAGGTGTGGGGCTGGTTTCTTCATTATATTGGGGAGCAAAATGCGCAGTTAGCATCAAGATTTGTTCCCCAATTTTGCGAATACACAATATAGTATTGTCGATACCCTTTGCCATCACAACACCGAAGCAGGCGTTTGGTAGCTTTTCAAAAATCTCTTTTTCCACAATGAACTTCATACTCAGTCCCTCCGATCATTCGCACTTGACAGGGATACAGATCTCGGTCACAAATTTCTCCGTATCGTTGGTAATGCCATAGTCAATGAGCGTGATCTCACGGGAAAAACCGCATATCTGAAGGTGGTGCTCCCTTATAATCTCCTCCAGCTTTCGGTATTGCTCTGGAGACTGAAGATGATGCCCATGAAAACGGGCACGAACGCAGAGGGTCTCCGGCAGCGAGAGAAGTGCGCCATCAAACCGGTCTGCTTCATCCAGCAGCAGGAATGTCCCGTCGTATTGCGCATATTGCTTTTCTTTGAGGTGCTGCTCAGAAATGCTGAAGCCGACCTTTCCGAGAAAGATGATCGCTTCGGTTTGTGCCGCCGCAAGATCACAGGTGGACAAGTCCAGGTTTTCCGGCTCCTGCGCTGTGGTGTGATTCTCAGTCCAAAAAATGCGGCAAGCCGGAACACGCACGATCTCAATGCGCCCCAATACGGCGTTCTGCGCATCACGCAGACGCTGCATTTGTGCGTCGATCTTCCGCTCTATGCGGGCAAGCTCCTGCTGCTTTTCCGCAACGATTACTTTTTGACGGCTGAGCTTTTCCTCTATTTTATCAATATCACGATCATGCAGGAAATCTTCAATGTCATCCAGCGACATATCCAGTGCGCGAAGGTAACGAATGGTATTGAATGACTCAAATTGACGCGGGCTATAATAGCGATAACCCGTATCCGGGTCAACATATTCCGGCTTGATCAATCCACAGCTCTCATAATGGCGGATACTGCTGACACTCAGATGAAAAAGCCGTGCCATTTCCCCAATGGAAAAAAGTCTTTTATTCATGCTGTCCCTCCTTTAGGTTATGCGCAGCTTTTCGCATGAGCAGGCCAAAAATGACGAGACACACAATGTTCGAAAAGAGCGACCCCATTGCAGAGGAAAGCCCCATGGGGAAAAGAGTTGCAGGGAACCGCTTGGATGTAAGATATGCGCCGGGTATCCGAATGCACATGATGGAGAGCGCATTATGCAAAAAGGAAAAACCGGAACGGCCGATGGCACAGAAGTAGCCGCTGAAGCTGAACTGGAGGCCGGCGAAAAAGCTGTCCCACACATAGCCCCGCAGATATTGCCCGCCAAGACGAATGACCTCCGCTCCATCCGTTCGGGAAGAATCCGTGAAAAGTGCAACAATCGGTTCCGCAATGAATTGAACGCTCACAGCGATCACGAGGCTGACGGATAAGGCAAGCAATACGGCACAGCGAAGGGTTTTTACGGCCCGTTCCGGCTTGCCCGCACCGATATTCTGAGCCCCCAACGCCGAAACCGTGGAGAGCATCGAGGACGGAATCAGGAACAGAAAGCTCATTATCTTCTCAACAATACCAACTGCCGCTGCATCGTTCAGGCCACGGTGATTGGCAATGATCGTAATGACGATGAAAGAAATTTGGATAAAGCCATCCTGTAATGTGATTGGAATACCGATTTTCAAAATTTTCCCCATTACCGGGCGGCTGGGCTTGAAGTCGGATTTCTCCAAAACGATGCTCTTTCGCTTCAAAATTACGATCAGCGAGACAACTACGCTGATCGCCTGGGATACCGTTGTGCCCAGCGCAGCTCCGGCAGGACCGAGGCGGAACACACCCATAAAGAGATAGTCCAAGCCGATATTGGCGGCACAGGCAACGGCAATAAAGTACATCGGGCTTTTGCTGTCGCCCATACCACGGAAAATAGAGCTGATGATGTTATACGCTGTGATAAAGGGAATGCCGACAAAGCAGATGGTCAGGTACGCCACCGTGCCGTCCACGGCTTCCGTCGGGGTGGACATTGCCGAAACGATGGGGCGCACCAGCACCAGCAAGACCGCCATCAGCGTGATGGATACCGCCATAAAGAGCGTCACGGTATTGCCCACATCTTTTGCCGCTTGCCTGCGGTCACCCGCACCGATGGCTTGCCCGATGCTGACGGTAGTTCCCATCGCAAGCCCGACGATCATCACCGTGAGCATATGCATAACCTGTGAGCCGATAGAAACGGCGGTGGTGCTGGCAACGCCCTCAAACTGACCGATGATGAACAGGTCGGCCATCCCGTAAAGCGTCTGCAAGAAATATGAGAGTAAGTACGGCAGCGAGAACAGAATGACATTTTTGAATACGCTGCCGGTGGTTAAGTTCTTTTCCATTGCGCTTGTTCCTTCTTTGCATTTAATGACTCTTATATTATAAACTCTATAACGGTTGTAGAGTCAAGAGGAAAATTAAAAAATGTGCGCAAAAATAGAAAAACGTTTTTTACTATCTGCTTGATTGCTTTTAAATGACGAAATTTCGTGCTTACCTATGACAAAAAACACGGTATAAACACCGCAGCCCCGCACCATTTGAATTAGGCGCGGGGCTGCATTTTCTATCTCTGCCGGTTTGAACCCCGACCGCTAAAATCCACACATGATTTTTGGTGCGGTTTCCCTCAACCGGGTGTTTTGAAAATCGGCAAATTTCTGTTCGGCGAAAATTATTCTAATACACCAAAAAGTAGGCAAGCCTTAAAAAGCCTGATTTCATGCGGTGTTTGGCAGTTTTTAATTCTAATATTCACGGACGGAAAAGAGAATAAAATCGGCTCAAAAATGCATCGGAAAAGCAAAAAATCAAGGTCGGAGAATTTTCACCGAATAGAAAAAGCCCTTGAAAACACTGGGTTTTCAAGGGTTCCTTTGGCGGAGAGGATGGGATTCGAACCCATGTGCGATTGCTCGCAAACTGATTTCGAGTCAGCCCCGTTATGACCACTTCGATACCTCTCCATGTATGTTAACTCGGAAAGCCGAGATTAACGCAAATATTCGGTTGTATTAGAATTCCTGTTAGAGCTCACGGTGTGCCAGCGGCGGGCAAGTGCCCGAAACCCGCACGGTTAAAGGCTTTTCGGAAGATGGACTTCCGTCAGCCGAAGGAGATTTCGAGTGCTGCACATCCATTTGTTTGGACGCCCCTGACCCTCTGCCTTGCCATTATACAGAAGTTTTTAGGATTTGTCAACCGGAGCGGGTCGGTTTTTCCGGCCTACCGGCAAAAAAACACCGATTTTGCCGTTGGCGGCAGTTGATTTATGAAAAAAACATGGCTTGACCACGGTGCATTCGATAGTACAGTCAACGGGAGACGCGTGTTTCGGACAGGAAAGCCGACCGGCAGGGAGCCCCGCATTAAAGGCGCGGGGCTCCTCATGCGGTTTTACCGCTTTGTCAGCTTGGCGTAGTTGGCCATGAGCTTTTTCTGTCCGGCCCGGTCGAAGTCGATGACCAGCAGGGTATCCCCCGCCATGGGAGTCATGCCCACAATGGTGCCATCACCGAAACTCATATGGCGCACCGCGTCACCCACCCGCCATTGAGCGGCAGCAGGCTTCGCAGCGGCCTGGGCCACGGTGATGCGGGCGCCGCCGGTGGAGCGGGGTGCGGGAGCGGTGGTGCGAAAAGCCGCAGCGCTGTGGGCGGGGCGGGTGTCGTTGCCGCGGTTCGTGCCCGGACGGCTGCTGCCAAACCGCCCGCCGCCGAATCCGCTATAATCATTGACGGCACGGCAGCGATTGACTTCCTCCTTGACCTCCGGGGGGATTTCTTCCAGAAACCGGGAGGGCTGATTGCGGGTGGTTTGCCCATACAGCATCCGCTCCCGGGCGCGGGTGATATACAGCTCCTCCCGAGCGCGGGTGATGGCCACATAACACAGCCGCCGATCCTCCTCCAGCTCCACCGGGTCGAACATGGTCTGATAGCCGGGGAAAATGCCGTCTTCAAATCCCGGCAGGAACACCACCGGGAATTCCAGCCCCTTGGCGGCGTGCATCGTCATAAGGGTGGCGGCGTCGGCGTTGGCATCAAAATTGTCGATGTCGGTCATCAGCGCCTGCTCTTCTAAGAATCCTGACAGCTCCGGCAGGTCGTCGCCGCAGTTTTTCTCATATTGACGGATGGTGGAGGACAGTTCTTCCAGATTCTCCACCCGTCCCGCCTCGGCGTCTCCGGCCTCTTTCCACATGGACAGATAACCGGAGCGCTCCAGCATGGTGGTATACAACAAATGCAGGGAGTTCTCCGGATCGGCCGCCATTTGCCGCAGATCCTCCATCATTTCTACGAAAACCCCAATACGGGCGGCGGCTCGGGACAGGGCCGGGTATTCGCCCGCCCGGGACAGCACGGCATACAGCGGTTCCCCCAGTCCGGCGGCGATCTCCGCCGCCGCCTCCACGGTGGCGTCCCCGATGCCCCGCTTGGGCTGGTTGATGATGCGGCGCAGGCTCACCTCGTCCTCCGGGTTGTTGATCACCCGCAGATACGCCATGGCATCCCGTACCTCCTGGGTATCGTTGAACCGGTGACCGCCGATGACCCGGTAGGGGACGCCGCTGCGTACCAGCGCCTGCTCCACGGCGTTAGACTGGGCGTTGGCCCGGTACAGGACGGCGTATTCGGAGAATCGCCGCCCGGCGGCCACGCCGGACAGGATGGTGTCGGCGATAAATCGCCCCTCCTCCTCGGCGTTATCCACCGTCACTTCTCGCACCGGGTCGCCGGCGCCGTTGTCTGTCCACAGAGTCTTGCCCTTGCGCCCCTTGTTGCAGGCAATGACGCCGTTGGCGGCGGTGAGGATTCGCTGGGTGGAGCGGTAATTCTGCTCCAGCCGGATCACCCGGCAGCCGGGAAACTCCTCCTCGAAATTCAGAATATTCTCGATGGTAGCGCCCCGGAATTTATAGATGCTCTGGTCGTCGTCGCCCACTACGCACAGGTTGCCGCTTTTCGCCGCCAGCAGGCTCACCAGCTGGTACTGGGCATGGTTGGTGTCCTGATACTCGTCCACCATCAGGTAGCGAAAGCGGTTCTGATAGCGCTCCAGCACCGCCGGATGGGTGCGGAACAGTTCCACCGTGCGGCACAGCAAATCGTCGAAATCCATGGCGTCCGCATCCCGCAGCTTTTGCTGATACAGTCGATAGGCGCGCGCCACCAGCCGCAGGCGAATGTCTGCGCCGTTTTCGTGGGCGGCGGCATACTCCGCCGGGTCTATCAGCTCGTCCTTTGCCCGGCTGATCTCCCCTAAAATCGCCTTGTGCCCCAGCGTTTTCTCGTCGATGTTCAGCTCTTTCATGCAGTTTTTCATCAGACGGCGGCTGTCATCGGTGTCGTAAATGGTGAAATGCCGGGAATAGCCCAGCGCTTCCCCCTCCCGGCGCAGGATCCGGGCGCAGAAGGAGTGGAAGGTGCTGGCGCACACTTCGTTTCCCTCGTCCCCCAGCATCCGGCACAGCCGTTCCTTCAGTTCGCCCGCCGCTTTATTGGTAAAGGTGATGGCGAGAATCCGCCAGGCCGGGCAGGGGTCGACCGCCAGTCGATCCAGAAGAGCGCCATCCGGCTGCTGCGTTCCTGCCGCACACGCCCGCAGTGCCTCCTCCTGAGCGGGGGAGAGAGCAGCGGGCACGCCGGTGCTCTCGTAGGCGCGCCCAAAACGGATGAGATTGGCGATGCGGTTGATCAGCACGGTTGTCTTGCCGCTGCCGGCGCCCGCTAAAATCAACAGCGGCCCTTCGGTGCAGAATACCGCCTGCCGCTGGGGGGCATTCATCCGGGAAAACTGCCGATCAAGCACCTTCCGGCGCAGGTCGATAAATTCGTCTGGAGTCAGCATGGCACACGTTCCTTTCCGCGTCGGTCACAAAAAGGCCGGGTGTAGCACCCGACCTTTTTGCCGTTGGTTTGTCGTTAGAGATTCAATCAGCCGAACAGGGTCAGCAGCACACCGGCCGCCACCGCCGAACCGATCACGCCGGCCACATTGGGACCCATGGCGTGCATGAGCAGGAAGTTGCTGGGGTTCTCCTGTTGGCCGACCTTCTGGGACACACGGGCCGCCATGGGAACCGCCGACACACCGGCCGAGCCGATGAGGGGGTTCACCTTGCCGCCGGTAAGCACATACATCAGCTTGCCCAGCAGCACACCGCCGGCCGTGCCCATGGAGAAGGCGATCAGGCCCAGGCAGATGATGAGAATGGTGGTAGGCTTCAGGAAGCTGTTGGCGTTGGCCGTTGCGCCGACCGTCACGCCCAGGAAGATGGTGACAATGTTCATCAGTTCGTTCTGGGCCGTCTTGCTGATGCGATCCACCACGCCGCTCTCCCGCATGAGGTTGCCCAGCATGAGCATACCGATCAGCGGAGCCGCCGAGGGCAGCAGCAGCACGCAGATCACCGTCACCAGAATGGGGAACAGGATCTTTTCGGTCTTGGAGACCTCACGCAGCTGGGTCATGACCACGCTGCGCTCCTTCTTGGTGGTCAGCGCCCGCATAATGGGGGGCTGAATGATCGGCACCAGCGCCATGTAGGAATAGGCGGCGATGGCGATGGCGCCCAGCAGCTCGGGAGCCAGCTTGGAGGTCAGATAGATAGCGGTGGGTCCGTCCGCGCCGCCGATGATGGCGATGGAGGCCGCCTGCTTCTGGGTGAAGTTGATGCCCCACGCCTCCGCTACCGGCAGCAGGTTGAGGCACCGGGCACCGAAGTAGGTCACGAAAATGCCCAGCTGCGCCGCCGCCCCCAGCAGGAAACTCTTGGGGTTGGACAGCAGCGGGCCGAAATCGGTCATGGCGCCGATACCCAGGAAGATCAGCGGGGGATAGATGCCGAATTTCACACCCTGATACAGGTACCACAGCAGGCCGCCCTGATCGAAATGCTGCCAGTAGACCCGGATGGCGTGGGCGTTGCCCTCGCTGTCCATGCGCACCAGATAGGTGTTGTAGCCGTCGTTGAAAGTCAGACATTCCTTGCCGCCGTCGGTGGTGGTTTTTTGTATGTAGGAGAGGTATTGCTGGCCGATGGTGCCGGCTTCTTCTTCATAGACGGGGTAGACCTGTTCATAGGTGCCGTCTACATATTGCGTCAGTTCGCTGTCGGAGAAAGCCACCAGCGAATTCTTCTGGGGGTCCATGATCCCGCCCAGAGGCAGGTTCACCAGCAGCATACCGAAGGCGATGGGCAGCAGCAGCAGGGGCTCAAACTGCTTTTTGATCGCCAGATACAGCAGCACGCAGGCGATCCCGATCATGATGAGGTTTTTCCAGCCGCCGCCGGAGAAGTTCAATAACCGCGCCAGACCGGATTCTGTCCACAGATCCGAAAGGGCGCTGCCAAATTCCTGCCACATAGCTCAGTTCGCCTCCTTTTTGTGAATGCCCGTCACCGCATATTGGGTACCGGCGGGCGCCATGGCCGCCGCAGCGGCGGAAATGACCGCCACCGTCTCGTCCGGGATTCCGTTCTGGATCTGCGGCTCGGTAGATACCGGCTGGGTGTTGCCCACAATGGGGGCAGCCGCCGCAGCGGGCGCTGTCGCCGCCGGGGCGGCGGGAGCCTTGTCTTCCTCCCGGGCGCTGCCGGAGCCGGACATGGCCAGACCGAACAGCTTGAACACGCCGGTGAGCAGCAGCAGTACGGCAAAGACCACTACCAGACCGATGAGAATGGTCATGCCGGCGTCGCCGAGGATCGCCCCGGCGCTTTCTGCCAATAACAGCATATATCTCAATCCTCCGAATGATATATTTTTGTCAGACAGACGAAAAACCCATCCTCGCCCATCATAAAACAATGGTATCATTATACCGCCTTCCGCCTGAAAATGCAACCCATAATTCCGAAAAATGCGGATTTTTTTATGCGCAGTTTTGCCCGCGCGCTATTCCGGGCGGCGGTTCGGACTATGCCGGCTAAAGGCAGAGACCCCCGGCGAATACCGTATAGGGCATCCGTCGAGGGCCTCTGTTTCTGTTATATCGGGTTTTCGGCGGGAAACGCGGCTGCGTTCTGCCGGGGGCGGTCAGTTTCCGGCGTTTATTCTGCCGGTTTCCAGTGATCAAGGGTCCGCAGAAACGCCGTCGCCTGCTCCCGCGTCCAGGTCACGCCCGGGGTGTGCTGCACCAGAAACTCCGCCAGTCGGTCGATATCGGAATAGGTGAATTCACCGTCCGTCAGGCACCATTGACAATAGTCCTCGTTGAATCCGCCGTCCGCCGCGCGGCTGGTGATCCCGTCCTCCAGCGGCATACCGCAGCACTGGCATACCCGCTGCCGGGGGGAACCCAGCAGGGTGTTGATGGAGGCATCCAGCACCCGGGACAGTTCCTTGAGGGTGTCGGTATTCGGCACGGTCTCTCCGGTTTCCCAACGGGACACCGCCTGCCGGGTCACGTGCACCCGCTCGGCCAATGCTTCCTGAGATAAGCCCTGTTTCATGCGCAGCTCGCGCAAAATTTCTTTTGTTTCCATCCGTATCACCTCGACAGTATTCTATCATTCTCCGGCGGCCACGGCAAGCAACTGTCTGTTGCGGGGATCAATTCTCCGGTGTCCGCCGTCCCTGGGCGGCGTATACCCGCCGCAGCAGGCTTTTGGTGATGTCCTCGCAGTCGCCGATATAGCGGTACTCCAGCTTGCCCAGTCCGCAGGTGATGGTGACGCGCCCCCAGGAGTATTGTATGTTCCGTCCCGTCGCCCGGCGGTAGGACACATCCCAGATATCCTGCATTTCCAGCACGGTGCCGTCGTGCAGCACCAGCCGGTCATGCTCGTCAATATAAAAAGGACGCAGGGGCAGGCGCAGATAGTCGATGAGTACTCCCAGCGCGATGGCGGTCGTAATGCCACTGAGGATCATGGAGAAAACACTCTCCAACGTTCCGCAGGCGGCCAACATCAGACCGCTCACCAGTACACAGACACCATACAGCACCCCGGCCGCGCCGGATTTTCTGGCTTCGATCATAGGGATACCCCCTTCTCGTTGTTGTGTGTGGATCTTCCGCTTTTCGCCGTCAGGATCGGGCGGACAGCGGAGCCGGGATTGTCGATTCACCGGGGTTTTACCGGCCGGGCTGCGGATATCCGCTCGGTCTGGGTCCCTGGGAACCGCTGCGTAGACGGACTTATTTTATGTCGCAGGTGTTCCCCACTTATACTGGAGGGAGGAGATGCGCGGCATCCCGGCCGATCCTCCCGGTAGGACGGTCGGCCGCCCCACCGGGAGAATGTGCACGCTCGGCTGCGGCGGTGCAGCTATGCATCGGGGGGGTGCGTTTGTGCGGCAGCTTTTCGCTGCATAATGGCGTCGGCCATGCTCTCGCAATCCGCTACGTACCGGTATCGGTAGATTTTCAGCGGGGTGGTGACGGTGACGGTCCCCCAGCGGTATTGTACGCCTCTGGCTCGTGCCCGCCGATAGGATACCGCCAGCACCTGCCGCATTTCCAGTGCGGTGCCGTCATGCAGCACCAGCCGGCCGTCCCCGTCGATGCGAAAGGGACGGGGCGGGGTCAGAAGCCAGTCGATGAAGATGCCGAGACTGGCGAGGGCGCACACGATGCAGGTGGAGAGTCTCAGGGCGCCGTATTGCCGCAGTCCGATGGCGATGCCGCCGAACAGCAGGGCACACAGCCCGTACAGCACCCCGACGCCGCCCGATTTTTTCGCTTCGGTTGTCCGGTCACGGAGCTCCGTCACGCTGCACCCCCGATCACTTGCCGGAGGACGAACTGTCCAGACTGATGACGGAGCCGGAATTGCCCGTCACCTGGGGCAGCTCGCCGTTCCACTTTTCCACCTTATTGTATTCGATGACTTCCGGGGTCAGGGACTGCCGGATCACTTCGTTGGCCTTGGCCTCCGCCTCCGCCTTGATGCGAATGGTCTCCGCCTGGGCTTCGGCGTTGGTGATGGCGGTCTGCTTTTCGGTTTCCGCCTTCAGCAGCTGCTGCTGTGCCACCTGTTTTTCCTCGATGGCGTTGATGAACGCATCGGAGAATTCAAAATTCAGGATGTTCACGTCGGTGATGTACAGCCCGATGCCGTTGAGCTTTTCGTTCAGTCCCTGCACCAGCCCGTCGGAGATGAGGGTGCGGTTGGTGACGCTCTCCTCCGCCGTATACTGGGCGGTGATGGCCTTCAGCACTTCGTTGACCGCCGGCGTCACCAGCACCGATTCGTAGTCCGCACCGATATTCTTATAGATGCTGTACGATTTGGCGGTGTCCACCCGGTAGTTGATGGCCAGGGTGGTGGAGACGGTCTGCAAATCTTTGGAGAACGCCTCGGTATCCACCTCCAGCTTGACGATGCGGTTGTCAATGCGTACCACCGACTGGACGAACGGCACTTTGAGGTGCAGTCCTTCCTGGAGCACCCGCTCGTTCACTTTGCCCAGCGTGACCACCACGCCGGTGTGACCGGCGCTGACCACCGTGAAGCTGCTGCACAGCACCACGAGGACGGCAACCGCCGCCAGCGTTGCGATGAGCGCTTTCTTTGGAAATTTACGTTCTGTACTCATAATCAATTTCTCTCCTCTATGTATAATTTGTTACAGAGCACACAGATCTTCATAGCAGCCCTCCGCCATCCGGCGCAGGCGGGCGGCTTCATCGGCGCAGGCCATGGTCAGCAGGGCTGCCGTCAGCCGTCGGCGGGCGGTGGCGTCCGGCGCGGCATAATCGGCGGTCACGGACTCAATGACCTCCAGCGCCCGGGCGCGGGTGAATCCGCTGTCCTCCATGCCCTGCCGCACGGCGCACAGATAGTCGTACATCCGGGTCTCCGGCACGGTATCGTCGCTTTCATCGTCGGCGTCGCCGTTGAGCTGCGCCATGATGGCGCCGATGCGTTCCAGCGGCATACTGTCCCGCAGCGCTGCGATCAGCAGGATCCGCGCCAACTGCCGTTCATAATACTTCTTTTCTACCGGATGCGCTACAAAGCCGCGCTTGATCCAGTTCTGGATGGTGGACCCCTCCAGCCGGGTGATGGCGCTGACCTGCGCCAGCGTCAGCCCGTTTGCCGCCCGGATCATGGGGCGGTACAGGGAAAAGAAGCTCTCGGATACGCCGGTGATCGGCTCCGGCGGGGAATGATCCATACGGGTACCCTCCTTTCTGCAGTTATCAAAATATCTTTGATGTTTTCTCGATTATATCACAGGTTCATATGACTGTCAATAGGGTTTTCATGACTTTTTCACTTCGGTTCTGAAACACGGCTTTTGCGCATACGTAATACGGTGGAGACGGGGCGTCCCGGTGCGTTGCGTTTCCGGAATGCGCGTGGCTGATGGGGGAGGGTGTATGGGGATAGCCGGTATTGTATTGGGCGGCGGATGGTTGCTGTGGGAGCTGCACTGGCTGCTGGGCTCGCCCCGATGCGAAAAGCCCCGCCGTTTGACAAAACGGCGGGGCGGCAGCGGCTTATTCGGCGGCAGCCTCCTGGCGCTGGGGGTGCTGCATTCCTGCAATCCTCAGCCGTGGCTGCCGTATCTGATGGGGTGGGCGGCGCTGTGCGCGCTTTTCGAGGGAGTGGGGCGGATGGGTCAGGATTGAGATTTGGCCTTGTGCCGCAGACTGCGTTTGAGCTTGCGGGGGGCGGCGGAGACATCGGCCTCGTCGCCGCCGAAATGTGCCAGTCCCAAAGTGCTCTCATCCCGGAACAGGGGCTTGCCGGACAGGTCGATGGTGGTGCCCTCCGCCTCCAGCTCCTGCCGTTGCCGCAGCGCGTGGTTTTCCGCTTCCTGCAGCAGGGCGGCCGCCACCGTCATCAGCGGCGCAAGGATCGACAGACCGTGGCGATAGCACAGCCGCCAGGCGGTCAATCCTTGTGTGCCGTTGACCCCGGTCTGGGGCGGGAATGCATCCCGCAGCGCCAGCAGGACCACCAGCGCCAGCACCGCCGCCACCGCCACCAGAGCGGCACACACGACGGTCCAGCCCTTCTTGTGATACAGACAGCCCAGCAGAATCTGCGCCGGTATGGGCAGCAGGATGACCGCCGCCCATACCGGCAGCAGCCACGGACGCTCCTCCAGCACCGACTGGCTTTTCAGCCATACGCTGAGCAGCGCGCCGCCTTGAAACAGAGTGGCCGGGATCAGGGCGATCCAGCTCAGCCACACAAAAACCTTGGATATGGTACGCATCAGAGTGACCCTCCCGTTTTTTTCCAGACTTTCAGCAGTGCGATCTGTGTTTTGGCATCCGGCAGCGCGCCGTCCATCACCTGCTCCACCAGCTGCGCCAGAGGACGGCGCAGCACGTGGAGAAACTCGTCCTCGTCCGGATGGGCGGCCGTCCGGTGTAATCCGGTGGCCAGATACAGGTAGATCACCTCGTCCGTGTATCCGGGGGAGGGATAGAGGGTGCCCAGCGGCTCATAGCGATCCGCCGTATACCCGGTTTCCTCCTCCAGCTCCCGCCGACCCGTGACCAGCGGATCTTCGCCCGGCTCCCGCTTTCCGGCGGGAATCTCGGTGACAACCTCACCGTAGGGATAGCGGTATTGCTGCACCAGCAGCACCTCGCCCCCGTCGGTCAGGGCAACGACCCCCACGCCGCCCGGATGGGCGACCACCTCCCGGGTGGATTCGTGCCCGTTGGGCAGCTGCACCCGGTCGACCCGTATATGCAGCACCCGTCCGGAGAAAATCTCTGTGCTGGACAATGGTTTTTCTGTCAGTTCCATCGTGTGTGACCATAGCCTTTCCTGTAAAATGGGGGCGCTGTGTTGACCTGTGTGTCCCGTGGCGGTGCGGATGCCGCCGATAGGGCACGGCATATATCGCGGCCGAAAGACGGTTCCTGCAGCCGTGCAATAATAACCCGAAAGAGGGAGTGTGTCGTGGATATCGTATACCAGCCGCCGCTGACGGTCCCGCAGCCGGCGGATTCCCGGGCTGTGGAGGGACTTGTGGCCGCTCTGTGCGGTCGGTATCGGGGCCTGCGCGCCGTCACCGTCGGCGCCAGCGTCCTGGAACGTCCTCTGCGGGCGCTGGTGCTGTCCGCCGGACAGGGCGCGCGCCGCCAGCGGGTGCTGATCGCCGCCGCCTTTCACGGGCAGGAATGGCTCACCGCCCTGTGCGCCCTGCGGCTGTGTGAGGATCTGTGCCGGGCCGAAAAGGCGCGGCTGCCTCTGTGCGATGTGGAGGTGGAAAAAATTTTAGAGGAGCGGGAGATCTGGTTTCTCCCGCTGGTCAATCCGGACGGGGTGGACATCGCCATCCACGGCAGCGCCGCCGCAGGGGAATATGCCGCTTTTGTTGCCGCACACGGCGGTGATACGCCGGGGCTGTGGCAGGCCAATGCCCGCGGCGTGGACATCAACCATAATTTTAACGCAGGTTGGGCGGAAATGCAAGCCCTGGCGGCAAAAAACCATCGGGACGCCCCCGGCCCCCGCCAATACAGCGGTCCTTCACCGGAAAGCGAGCCGGAGACGCGGGCGGTCACCGACCTGTGCCGCCGGTACGGATTCCGGCATCTGGTGGCGCTCCACAGCCAGGGGGAGGAGATCTATTGGCGCTATGGCGACAGCACGCCGCCTCAGAGCCGCCTGATGGCGCAGGTGCTGGGGGCGGCCGGGGGCTATACCGTGGCCGATCCCGTCGGGATGGCCGCCCATGGGGGCTGCAAGGATTGGTTCATCCGGTGCTTTCACCGTCCGGGTTTCACCATCGAGCTGGGGCGGGGAGAAAACCCGCTGCCGCTGTCGGATTTTGAGCCGCTATACGAGAAGGCACGGGAGATGCTGGTGCTGTGCGCCGTTTTATAGGTTATTCTTCGCCGATGTAGGTGAAACGGGGAAAGCGCTGCCCGTCTCGTTCCACCGTTTCCAGCCACATGGCTGCCGGCCGCACCCACAGTCCGCCGTCGCCGTACAGGGCGCGGTACACCACCATGGGCTCCAGCGTTTCCGAGTGTCGGGCAATGCCCAGCACCACGTATTCGTTTCCTTTGAAATGCCGCCAGCGCCCCGGTCGAATCTCGTCCATCGGTATCACCCCTATATAATGTATAAAAGGACTTACGGTGCGGTCAACGAAAACAGTTCCTCGTGCTTGTTGTCCTCGTCAAACATCAGGTTGTAGATCACTTTTTCATAGTTCTTCAGTAGCGGGGTATATTCCGAAGTCTCCCCGTTGTCGTAATAGTTGCCGGCGGCGTCGATGTATCCGACCGTGTCAATGACCGGCAGCGTTTCCGACAGTTTCAGCAGATACTGGTTGAATACCGGCATTTCTATCCCGGCCACCTGCATCACGTAGGAGGACAGGTAGTTGCTGCTCAGCCGCTCCACCGTTTTTTCCTCGATGGGGTAGTTCGCCCAGATGTAGAATGGGGTGATATATCGCTGCTGATTCTGCCGGGTGCTCAGGGAATATAGCGAATCCACCCCCAGCAGCTCCTGCAAATAGGCGGTCTCGATGTTGGGCTGATGGTCGCCGAACATACAGATGACGGTAGGCTCATCCTGCTGCTGGAAGTATTCCACCAGCTCCCGGAACGCATCGTCAGAGCGTTTCACCAGTGAGAAATACTGGTTGGCCAGCGGATACAGGTCGGTATCTCCCCGCTCCGTGTGCCGCACCGCCCGGTTGCCGGCGGCGTCGGTGACATAGATCTCCTGTTGGAAATTCTGGGACCGCTCGGTGTAGCCGCCGTGGTTCTGCATGGTCACGTTGAAGAGGAAGAAGGGCTGGCTCTCGTCCCGGTCCTCATACAGCTCGATCACTTTGCGGTAATTGTAGCTGTCGCTCACATACCGCCGCAGCAGCACCTCCTGCCCGGGGTAGGCCTCCTCCACCAGCGTTTCCAACGTTTCGGCGCTGAAACCGCTGTTCTGGTATTCGGTGAGGATATCTGGGTCGATCACCGAGCCGATGGACAGGAATCGCTCAAAACCCAGATATTTATACACATTCGTGCGGTTCCACCCGCTGGAATAGTAGGGGTGGAACGCCAGCTTGGAATACCCTTGTGCCGCCACGGTGGATACCAGCGAGAGCAGGGGATTCTTGATATACAGCATATAGGCGTTGCTCCCCGCCGGGAAAAAGGCGGTGGATACACCGGTGAGAAATTCAAATTCCGTGTTGCTGGTGCCGGAGCCCACCACCGGCACATACAGATCGCCCCGCACGGTGTTTTCGGTCAGCGATCGGAGAAAGGGCATATAGTCCTCGTTGGTGTGCACTTCGCCCAGCACGTCCAGATCGGCCAGCGATTCGTTCATGATGCAGATGATATTGGGGGTCTGCGGCGTTTCGGGAGCGGTTTCGGCTTCGGAAATGCTGATGGTTATTTCGTCCGCCGTTTCCTCTTCCAGTAAGCCGTACACAATGGTGGGAACGGCGGCGGCATCATACCCCGCCGGCCGGGACACCTTGATGTATTTCAGATTCAGGCAAAAATTCATGACCACGCCGGTGCGTCGGTATCCCCGGTTCTGATTCCAGAAATCCGGGCGCAATCCCGCCTCGGCATATTGATCGGTGAAGGCGTAGATGCCCACGATGCATACCGTCAGCGTCGCGCAGAACACCCGCGTGGCGATTTTCAGCACCTTGTCCATTTTGGGCGTGCGCAGCTGAAATGCAGCCACCTGCAAAAATGCCAGCAGCAGAACGGCGATGATGATTTGATAGTCAAGAGAAAATTTGTAGTTGGCCGCCACGTTGGCCGCTGTGCCGGCGGCGAAAATATCCATGGGGGTGAAGGGCGTACCGCGGAAGGCGGTCACCCAGTGGTTGGTCAGCGCCAGCAGGAACACCAGCGGATTGACGATGAGCAACGGCAGACGCAGACTGCCGGACAGGGCGTATACCACCCCGTAAAAGACGAAATACAGTATATAATTCAATATAAGCGTCTGCGGCGACCAGTCCCAGGTGAATACGCCGTTGAGACATTCCGCCATGGTCATAGCGACGATCGGCAGCAGCAACGCCGTCACCACGTGGATCACCGTTTCCGGCTTTTTCGGCAGGCTCCAGTGCAGCAGGGTCATGACTGCCAGCACGGCACAGGCGGCCAGACTCAGCCCGAACAGCAGCCCGCCTGTGGACACGTTGTCGGTAGAAAAGGCGTCACGGTTTCCCAGCACCAGCCACAGCATGGCGGCGGTAAACAGCCCGCCGAAAAGTAAGCGCCGTCCGGTGGTGCTGACTGTCAGCCCGCCGGGCAACGGCCGGCAGAATAGCGTGGCGCGCCCCCATCCCCGGAGCGGGCGGATACGGTTTTCTTGCGTATCAGACAAGATAAGCCCTCCTTTGCGGCCCCAGCAGCCGCTTGTATACAGAGGTACTGTATCATAGAATTGTGAAGATTATGTGAATGGGCGTTCGCTTTTGCGAAGAATCCTGTCGAAAACTTTTTTGATAGAATTCCGAAAAAAAGTGAAAAAAGGTGTTGACAAATGGGGCGGGAGGTGGTATTATAGCAA
>DJEF01000015.1 GCA_002431285.1 Ruminococcaceae bacterium UBA5905
AACACCTTTTTTCACTTTTTTTCATTTTTCTTGCGAAAATTTCTCGCACTACCGTATCTTGTGGTTTGCTTTTGCCGCGAACACAATTTGCAGACACGCTCCTATACAAAATGCCGACAGAAAAGGAGCACCCCTCCCGGAGGTGCTCCTTTTATTCTTTACGAATTTCCTCGATTCATGCGTTTGAGCGCCCGCGCCTGTCGGCGTTCTTCCCGTTTACATCTCCGGTTTTCCGAAAATGCACGGAGCCGCGCCCAGCGCATTTTCACCTTTTCGATCAAGCGGTCGATACGCTCATCGGTCTTGCGGTCGATGGTGCTGTCCATAAAATCGTTCATCAGCACCGCCAGCGCCATACATATGGCCTTGCTCGCAAAGGTATTCGCCACAAGCCAGTCGACAACCCCGTCGACCACCGGCTCCAAGCCTCCATTCGTGGCGGAATTCGCAATCAGAAACAGCAAACCGAATACGAAAAAGCCCCCGAAGATCACCAATATACTTTTGATCAGACGCACAAACCCGTAGCACACCATGACACAGACCAGCACAATCCAGAGCACCAAAAACAGCAGATAGAGCAATGCCACCACATACCGGAACGGAATAATGATGGAGTCTCCGATCGTATCAAACGTATCCACGAACCAGGTGAACAGGCCGAGGACATCCAGCA
The DNA here is from genome assembly GCA_002431285.1 of Ruminococcaceae bacterium UBA5905. Taxonomy (GTDB): domain Bacteria; phylum Bacillota; class Clostridia; order Oscillospirales; family Acutalibacteraceae; genus UBA5905. Next base: position 677 of record DJEF01000015.1, read on the forward strand.
AGCCGGATATCCACGGGAGCGAGGCGATGCTGCCGATCGCCAGCATCAGCACGACATTCCCCGGGTACAACACGGCGGATTCGAACTTTTCGTTGAGGGCATTGCGGTTCTCGGTGAGCCGCGACACCACCTTGCCCAGAAGCAGAAACAGCATACAGGTGAACCCATACTGGACGAAATATGAGAATGAGAAATCTCCGGCCTTCTCATGGAGAGAAAACGCCAGGTTGATTACTTCCATAAAGCTGTTCTCTGCGTCCGCAGTCGCAGAAAAACCGGTGAACAGGCGAACCAGCAGCATGACGGCCGCACCCACGCCAATAGCAGCCAGCGACCGCAACCACGCGCCGTATTTCCCGTAGAATGCCCTATATACCTTAGAATCCCGGTCGATATGGATCGGCAGCTTCAGCGTGGGGACAAAACCGCCGTACCGTTTATTCAGGGGGCGCGTCGCAAGGAATGCCGTCACCGCCAGCACGATAAGCCACTCGGCATCCATATGTATGGCATACGTCTGCCCGTGCGCATGGGTGCAGGCGTTCAGAACCAAGCAGAACCCCGCCAGCAGCGCGCCGTACACATAGACCTCCGCCGCCATGACGTGACCCAGCACCACATCCAGATCCTTGCGGATATATCGCAGGATACCGGCGGCCGCCATGGCCGCGCTGATCAGCACCAGCAGCAAAGCCATGCAGGCAGTCGGCCAGTACGCGCCGCCGATCAGCCCGATCAGCGTATAACCCGAATAAAGTCCCTCATACGGATCAAAGGAGGCCTCCCCCGCTATCCCGACAAATTTCGGAAACAGCAGCAGGAGAGAGGCAATGCCGATGCCGCTCCACAGGAGCATCCACACGCGGGTGTGTTTCTGCGGCCGCGCCTTCCGTTCCGCCCGGGGGGCCTCGGTCGAAAGCGCCGGGCGCGCAGACGGCGAGGAGCGTTCCGGCTGTGCAGAGCGCTCTGGTTGCGGGGGCTGCGGAGCGGAGTGTTCCGGTCGCGGCGGCGCGGGACATTCCGACTGCTGCGGCGGTGCTGATCGCTCCCAGCGGACTGCCGGCGGCTCTTCCACCGACGGCGTACCCTTTTGATTCAAGAGCTTTTTCAGTTCTTCCTCAACGTCCGTCATTCGTTTACTCCTCCGTCAACGGCCGGGCCGAGAGCCTGTTGCCGTTTCTTTTCTATTACCACACAACTTTTCCCATCATAGCACGATTCGACTGTTTTCGCAAGCACGATTTTTCGCGTCCGCTATGGCGCAAAACAGCGCAAAGCCGCCGGTCACCCGGCGGCTTTGCGTGAACGTCATGAAATTTTCGGTCAGATCTCGGGGATCTCGATCGCGATCTCCTTGCCGGCGTTGGCCGACCGGGCGATGCCGTCCAGAATCGCCTGATTATACAGGATCTGGCTGGTGGGCACCGGCGCCGCGGTGTGGTTCTTGCTGGCATCCAGGAAGGTGCGAATCTTCATATCGAACAGGCTCTCCGTCTGGGGGATGATCGGAATCTCCGTCTCCACCTGGCTGCCCGCCACCTCATGATAAATCTTCATGGGGCCGCCCACCGTGCCGTTCCAGCATTCGGTGGAGGGAATCCGCAGGCCGCCCTTGGTGCCGAGGATCAGCGTGTCGCCGGCGGTGTCCATATTCATCGCCCAGGAGATGCGGAAGTCCAGAATGATGCCGCCCTCCAGACGGACGAACGCCGCAGCGAAATCGTCCACGCCGAACAGAGACGCATACTCGTGGTGCTTGCCGTAGCCCACATAGTTGGGGTCCTTGCCGAAGAAATCGGACTTGTAGCCGGACACGGTCAGCGGCTTCGGATAGCCGATGGCGTTGAGCACCATATCCAGCGAGTAGCAGCCGATATCCGCCAGAGCACCCAAGCCCGCCGTCTTATCCTCGATGAAAGAGGTGCCGAAGGGGGTGGGGATGCCGCGACGGCGGCCGCCGCCGGTCTGGATATAATAGATGTCGCCCAGCTCGCCGGACTCCACGATCTCCTTGATCTTCTTCATGTTGGCATCCATACGGGGCTGGAAGCCGATGGACAGCACGCGACCGGTGCGCTTCTCCACCCGCATCAGTTCAACAGCCTCATCCAGCGTCACGCTCAGGGGCTTCTCCAGCAGCACGTCCACGCCGGCCTCCATGGCGGCAATAGCGCAGTTCACGTGCTGACGGTTGTAGGTGCAGACGCTGACGGCATCCAGCCGCAGGCTCTTATCCGCCAGGAATTCGGCATGATCCTTATATTCGGTCTTGACATTCTCAAACCCGAACTTTTTGAAAAACGCCGCCGCCTTGCCGGGGATCAGATCGCAGCCGCCGACGATCTCCACGTCGGGCTGGTTCATGTAGCTGCGCATATGCGCCTCGGCGATCCAGCCGGTACCGATGATGCCCACCCGCATCTTTTTGGTGGTGTCTACCGTGGCGACCTCCTGGTTGCTCTTGAACGCATCCAGATCGCCCATCTTTTTCTCTGCCATGTGTCAAACCTCCGTCTGTTACCATAATATGTAGTCTCACTTACTATGCACCGGCACGTTGCCGGAAAAGGGTATCACCATTACAGACCCAGGGTCTTGAGATACTCCCGGGACAGGGCGGCGCACTCCATGGGGGTCTTGCCCATGGACGGCTCATCCTGCTCCACGACCACCCACTGGGCGCCGGAAGCGGTAGCCGCCTCCAGGATCTCCGGCACCTTCTGTACGCCGTAGCCCACGGGACGCAGCTCAAACTCCGCCTTGGTCTCATCGGACTGAGCACCGTCGTCCACGCCGATGAGGGCGTACATCTTATCGGATTTGTGTCCGGTAAAGTCCTTCAGATGCACCACCGGGGTGCGGCCGTCATACCGGCGCAGGAACGCGGCCGGGTCCTCGCCGCCCACATTGACCCAGCACAGATCCAGCTGGGTCTCCAGCAGAGAGGCAGGCACATCGTGATACAGATTCACCAGCCGATACTCGCCGTTGTCCATCTTCTCGAACTCGAAATCGTGGTTGTGATACAGCAGGGTCATGCCGTGCTTTTTCGCGGCCTCGCCCAGCATCTTCACATGGGCAATGAACTCCTCGTAGCTCTCGTTTTGATAGCTGCCGTCGCCGAAGCTCCAGTTATACCACGGGATGGCGATGAATTTGCAGCCGATGGCGGCATAGGTGGCCATGGTCCTGTCCGTGTCCTCCACCATGTCGTTATACGGCACGTGGGCAGAGATGGGAGTCAGGCCGTACTTCTCGCACAGGCCCCGCATCTCGTCGGCGGAACGGCCGAACAAACCGGCGAATTCCACTCCCTGATACCCCATGGCGGCGACCGCTTTCAGCGTCCCCTCCAGGTCGGCGGCCATGGCATCGCGCACCGAATAGAGCTGCAACGCAATCGGAAATTGTTTCATTATGCAGATCATCCTTTCCAAAGCCTTATCGGACGGCAGACCGCAGTATCCGTCCGTCCCGTCCATCTAAAGTATAGCCGAGCCGCCCCGGAATGTAAAGAGGGAAAACCGGAAAAACCGCACGAAATCAGCGGATTTTTTCGATTTTTTGAAGATGCAAAGTGAAATAGTTGAATCGTCGGTGTAAGATTTTTGATTCTCCGGCAGCGGAGACCCCGCCCCGGAATACGGGGCGGAAATCCCGACGCACGGCCAATAAAAACCGGGGGCGGCGAACGCCATGGCCGCCCCCGCGATGCGGCCGCTCTCCCCCGGCGGCCGACGACGACGCCAGCGGAACGCCCGGCGGATTTTTTGCCCTTGCGCATACGGGAAAAGTATGGTACACTGATAGGCATAGCCATCGGGGCAGGATCGCCCCTTCGGCTGGACCGCGCATGGCGGTTTCGCTGCCCTCGACGCAGAGCGGCCGCATCGCGCGGGACGAACGGAAATAAACGGAGGCATACACCGGTGCAGCGGGCGGGCATCCACCCGTATGCATTCGACCGAGCCGTAAGCACATCACTTGGGAGAGGAGAGCGGCGTCATTGGCGGAATATTATTGGGCCCCGGCAGGCATGACCTGTCCGGTGGTGCTGCCGGAGACGGTGGCGGACCGGCTGCTGACGCTGGCCACCCCGGAGCAGCTGCGGGTGCTCCTGTGGCTGGCGCACCACGGGCTGGCGCTGGATGCCGCCGCCTGCGGGGCGGCGGTGGGGCTGTCCCCGGAGGAATGTGCCGGCTGCGTCCGTTTCTGGGTGGAGCAGGGGGTGCTGACCGCCCCCACGGCCAGTCCTGTTCCCGCCGCCGCATCGGCGACGGTCACTGCGGCTCCTCTGGCCCGCCCGGCGGCGGTGAAACCGCAGCTGCGGGAGGTGCTCAGCTATCAGCAGCAGCACCCGGAATTCTCCACGCTGGTGGAGGAGGTCTCCGCCCGGCTGGGCAAGCCCATCGGCCACAGCGACACCGCCACGCTGCTGTATCTGCGGGATACGGTGGGGCTGCCCTATGAGGTGATCCTCATGGAGGTGGGATATGCGGTATCCATCGGCAAGCCCCATATGCGCTACATCGAGAAAATGGCGCTGGACTGGGCCGACCGGGAGCTGACCACGCTGGACGCGGTAGATGCCCATATTCAATACGAGGAAGCCTGCCAGAAAGCGGGCAGGCAGGTAGAGACATGGCTGGAGCTGACCCGGCCCCTCACCGCTCCCCAGCGGCAGACGGCCTATAAGTGGCTGGAAGAATGGCACACGAGCGAGGAGATGCTGCGTCTGGCCGACGGCATCACCCGGGATAAGACCGGCAAGTTTTCCCCCGCCTACACCGACCGGATTCTGGAGCGGTGGCGGGCGGAGGGCATCGACACCCCCGAAAAGGCCCAGGCGCTCCCCAGGCGGCGCTCCGGCGCCGCCGCCACCAATCCGGAGGAAAGCAGTCTCGATTTGGAGGGCTTTGAGGAAGAGCTGATGCAGTATACCCCGGTATTTCAGGTAAAGAAACGACCGTAAAGGAGGACCGCCCATGGCCTATGATGAATCCGTGGTAAACGCTGCCCGGCAGCGGCTGGAACAGCGCCTCTCCGCTGCCCTGCAACAGGCGGACGCGCTGCGCACCGATGCCTGCGCCCGGTTCCCCCGGCTGGCGGAGATCGAAAAGGAACTGTCCGCCACCCTGCCGGAGCTGACCCGCATCATTCTGGACGGCGGCGATCCCGCGGAGCTGGAGGCGCTGCAGCAGCGCAATCTGGCTCTGCAATCCGAAATGGCAGACATTCTCCACGCCGCCGGATACACGGCGGACAATTTTGAGCCCCGCTACACCTGCCCGGCCTGCCGGGACACCGGCTATCGGGACGGTCGGCTGTGCGACTGCTACCGACAGCTGCTCCGGGAGGAGGCCTGCCGCCGTCTGTCCTCCCTGTCCGCCATGAAGCTGACGGACTTCGATACGATGGACCCGGAGCTGTATGACCCGCTCCCCGACCCGAAGCTGGGCACATCCCCCCGCCAGCGAATGCTGGATGTGATCGCCTATTGCCGCAGCTATGCGGAGAATTTCTCTGCCGAGGCCCCCAATCTGCTGCTGCAAGGCCCCACCGGCACCGGCAAGACCCATCTGTCTCTGGCCATCGCCAAGCGGGTGACGGAGCAGGGCTGCACCGTCACCTACGGCTCCATCCAGCCCCTGCTGCGGCGGATGGAGAGCGAGCATTTCGGCCGCTCGGAGGGGGATACGGAGGGACAGCTCGTCGATTGCGATCTGCTGATCCTGGACGATCTGGGCATGGAATTCGACAGCCCCTTCTACCGGGCGTGCATCTATAACCTGCTCAACGCCCGTCTGCTGGAGGTGCGCCCCACCATCATCAGCACCAATCTGTCGCTGGCCGGTATCCGGGAGCGGTACGGCGACCAGATCGCCAGCCGCATCACCGGCAGCTTTGAGGTGCTGCTGTGCGTGGGCAAGGATATCCGGCAGCAGCTGCGCCGCCGGGCCATGCGCTGAATGCGGTCTCCGGGCGCCGGTGCGCCCGTTCACTATACCCACAGGCGAGAGGATCGCCTGTCCGAATCAGGAGGTTTTCAAGTATGGAGTCATTATGTCTGGGCTGCATGAATCCGCTGCCGGAGGGCAGCGACCGGTGCAGCATCTGCGGCTTCACCGCAGAGGATCGCAATCCTGCCGAGGCGCTGCCGCTGGCCGCCCGCTTGCAGGAGAACTATACCGTGGGGCGGCTGCTGCGCGCCGGCAGCGACAGCATCACCTATCTGGGCTACAACCGACTGCTCAAAGAGCCGTGCCTGATCCGGGAATATTTCCCGGCGGGGCTGTCCCAGCGGGCGGCGGACGGCACCGTGAGTGCCGCGCCGGGCAGCGAGCGGGTATTCGCCGAATACCGGCAGGCGTTCCACAGCAGCGTGCGCGGTCTGGCGCGGGTCAAGGATCTGCCGACGGTCATCCCCATCTATGACATCTTCGAGGAGAACGGCACGGTCTATGCCGTGTCCGACTATGTGGAGGGGATCACCCTGGCCCGCAAGGTGAAGCAGGCGGGCGGACGGCTGACCTGGCAGGAGGCGAAGCCCCTGTTCATGTCCCTGTCCAACGGACTGGAGCTGTTGCATCAGGCCCATGTCTATCATCTGGCCATCTGCCCGGAGAATATTCTCGTCAGCGCCGACGGCAAGGTGTATTTCCGCAATTTCGGCCTGACGGAAGCGCGGTTCACCGGCGGCGATCTGAAGCCGGAGCTGGCCGCCGGCTATGCGGCGCCGGAGCAGTACCGCCCCATGGAGGTAGTGACCGATGCCACCGACGTATACGGTCTGGCGGCCACGCTGTTTTCCACCGTCACCGGCAACGTTCCCCCGGCGGGCAATAAGCGGGTGAAGAATTCCGACGACCTGTTCATGTCGGCGGAGGTGGCGGAGGAGCTGTCCCAGCCGGTATGCGGCACGCTGTTCAATGCGCTGCTGGTCTCTCCCGAGCAGCGCACGGCCACGGTGGAGGATTTCCGGGAGCAGCTGGGACTGGAGCCGAATGTATCCGCTCTGCGCAACGAGGCGCGGCAGGAGCGGGAAAAGGAGCAGGAGGATCGGCAGCCGCCGAAATCCGGAGTGCCCGCCTGGCTGATCGTACTCATCACCGCGCTGGCGCTGATCCTGCTGGTGGGCGGCGGCTTGCTACTGCTGCGCCACAACCGCCAGCCGGCCGCCGAGCCGTCGGACGACACCTCAGTCACGCTGCCGCCCATCACCACCACCTCCCAGACGAAAAAGCCTGAAAAGCAGTATTCTGTGCCGAGCTTCGTCGGAAAAAAGTATTACGAGATCAGCGAGGATAAGCTGGACGGCGGCATGAAGATCCAGATCAAATATCTGGAATACAGCAAGAAGGAATCCGGCACGGTGCTGTCGCAGGAGCCGGAGGCCGGCAGCGGCGTGGGCAAGGACACCACCGTGTATCTGGTCGTGAGCTGCGGCGCCGACGAGCTGGCGGTGCCGGACGTGTCCGGCTGGAAAGAGGAGCACGCCAAACTGTATCTGGAAGCGCTGGGCTTCCGGGTGGACGTGTCCTATCTCCAATCCTCCACGGTGGATAAGGGTCTGGTGGAGGACACCGACCCGGTGGCCGGCACCAAGAAGAAGCGGGGCGACGTCATCACCCTGCGGGTCAGCAACGTCCGGCAGACAAGCGACGACGACGCATACTCCCCCTCCTCCCGGGACAACTCCTCTCGGGATTGACCCGGCGGGCGAACCGCCCAAAGCAGAAAACGCTGCCCCGTTTGCCGATGGCAAACGGGGCAGCGTTCGTTTCTCGCCGGAAAATGCGTCAGCGCACGGAGAACAGAATGTCGCCATAGCTGGGCAGCGGCCACACGTCCTTGGCCACCGACACCTCCAACGCGTCGGCGGCGGCGCGCAGCTCCTTCATGGCGGGGATCACCGCATCCCGGTAAAATTCCGCCACCGTCTGTCCGTCGGCGCGGAGCCCGTCAGCGTCCTCCAGCCGCTGCTGCAGCTGTTTGAGCGCCTCCGCCATCCGGCCGGTCAGAGCGTTCACCCGCCGCAGCAGCTCCTCCTCTACCGGACACGCCATATCCGGCAGGGCCGCTTTCTTGCTCAGCAGCGCATCCGCCAGCTCCTTGCCGTAGCGGATGGCGGCGGGCAGCAGGTCCTTACGGGTCATGCTGACCATGGTGTGAGCCTCGATGTGCAGCACCTTGGCGTAGTTTTCCAGATGAATTTCGTAACGGGCGCGCATTTCCGTCTCGGTATACACCCCGTATTTCTCAAACAGCGCCACATTCTTGGGATGGATATAGTAGGGCAGCGCGTCGGGGGTGGTGCGCAGATTCAGCAGTCCCCGGCGCTCCGCCTCCTCCAGCCAGGCATCATCGTAGCCGTTGCCGTTGAAGATGATGCGCTTATGCTCCTTGATGACCCGGCGGATGAGGGCGTTGAGCGCCCCGTTGAAGTCCTCCGCCCCCTCCAGCTCGGTGGCAAACTCGTCCAGCTCCTTCGCCACGGCGGTATTCAGCACCACATTGGGACCGGAGACGGATTTGGAGGAGCCCAGCATCCGGAACTCAAACTTGTTGCCGGTGAAGGCAAAGGGAGAGGTGCGGTTGCGGTCGGTGGTGTCCCGGGGGAACCGGGGCAGGGTATGGACGCCGATCTTCATCTGCACCTTTTCCTTGGCGTCGTAGGCAGAGCCTTGCTCAATGGACTCCAGAATGGCGGTCAGCTCGTCGCCCAGGAAGATGGACACCACCGCCGGGGGCGCTTCGCTGGCGCCCAGACGGTGATCGTTGCCCGCTCCCGCCACGCATACCCGCAGCATATCCTGATATTCGTCCACCGCCTTGATGACGGCGCACAGAAACAGCAGGAACTGGGCGTTCTCGTGGGGGGTCTCGCCCGGCTCCAGCAGATTGATGCCGGTGTCGGTGGCCAGCGACCAGTTGTTGTGCTTGCCGCTGCCGTTGACCCCCTCAAAGGGCTTTTCGTGGAGCAGGCATACCATCCCGTGGCGGGCCGCCACCTTTTTCATCAGCTCCATGGTGAGCTGGTTGTGATCGGCGGCGATGTTGGTGGTGGTGAACAGGGGGGCCATCTCGTGCTGGGCGGGGGCCACCTCGTTATGCTCGGTTTTGGACAGCACCCCCAGCTTCCACAGCTCCTCATCCAGTTCCCGCATAAAGTCCGCCACCCGGGGCTTGATCGCGCCGAAATAGTGGTCGTCCAGCTCCTGCCCCTTGGAGGGGCGGGCGCCGAACAGGGTGCGGCCGGTATTGATCAGATCCTTGCGGCGGTCGTATACCGCCTTGTCGATGAGGAAATACTCCTGCTCCGGCCCCACGGTGGTACGCACCATGGTCACATCGTCGTTGCCGAACAGCCGCACCACCCGCAGCGCCTGCTTGCTGATCGCCTCCATGGAGCGCAGCAGAGGGGTCTTTTTATCCAGCGCCTCGCCCCCATAGGAGCAGAAAGCCGTGGGGATGCACAGGGTATCGTCTTTGATGAACGCATAGGAGGTAGGATCCCACACCGTATAGCCCCGCGCCTCAAAGGTGGCGCGCTGGCCGCCGGAGGGGAAAGAGGAGGCGTCCGGCTCCCCCTTGATCAGCTCTTTGCCGGAGAAATCCATAATGACCTTGCCCTCCCCCACGGGGGTGAGGAAGCTGTCGTGTTTCTCCGCCGTGATGCCGGTCATAGGCTGGAACCAATGGGTGTAGTGGGTGGCGCCTTTCTCGATGGCCCAATCCTTCATGGCGTTGGCCACCACCGCCGCTACCGCCGGGTCTAACCGGCGGCCGTTTTCCATGGTGCGCTTGAGCGCCCGGTAGGTCTCCTTGGGCAGCCGCTCCTGCATCACCTGATCGTTGAACACCATGCTGCCAAACAGCGCGGGTACGTTTTTCATAGGCGTCTGTTCTCCTCTCCTGAGTGGGCAGGGCCGTCCCCCGCACCGATGCTCTTTAGTATACCGCTGCCGACCGGGATTTGTCAAGGCGTGCCGCCCAATTGCGCCGTCATTTCCGCACCGGACGGGCGCATAGCGGCCCGCATCCGCCGCTCTGGGCAGCAGCCCCTCTCGCCGTGCCCTCCGATCCGGGCCGCCGGACGGCAAAAAAATCCGGTTTTGGAGGTGTATTGCACTCCTGCAAAGATGGAGGGTGTGCGGGATTTATTGCCCTTGATTTTTCCGCGGTTTCCTGTTATGATGTAGGAAAGAATACGGGGATCTTCGGGCGACGATGCGGATCGTGCCGAATGCCCGCGCCTGTCAGACGCGTGTGCCGCGGTTATAGAATATCTGCGCGGCGGAGCTTGGCGTCCGCATGGCGGAGCTTGGCATCCGCATGGCGGAGCTTGGCATCCGCATGGCGGAGCCGGGCATCCGCGCAGCGTTTCCCTCGCTTTTTCATCATTCGCCGCCCGTCGCCTGCGGATATCGCCGCCGGAGGCGGGATACGGCAGCGCCCCGCCGGGGCGGGAGAGAACGGAGGACAGCCACATGGACGAACAACTGGATGTGCGCACGGACGGCAGCCGCCAGAGCCGGGAAAAGGCGCTGGACTGGCTGACGGCGCTGGTGCCGGTGCTGCTGATCTCGATATACTATTACCATTGGCGGGCGGTGGCGCTGGAGCTGCTGACCGTCGGCGGATATCTGGCGGCGGAGTTCCTGCTGGCGCGCCCCTGCGGGCGCAGCCATGCGGCCATCCGGCTGCCCCAGGCGGCTGCGTGCGGACTGTTGGCGGCTTTCTGTCTGCCGGATCAGACCCCGTTCTGGCCGGCGGCGCTGCTGGGCGGTCTGACGGCGGTGCTGGCGGAAACGCCCACCCTCATCAGCCGCCGCTGGCCGGAGAGCCGGCTGGCATACCCGCTGCTGCACCCGGTTCCGGCCGCCTTTCTGCTGATGCGGGTGGTGTTTCCGGGCGCAGTGACCCGGTATACCGTACCGGCGCCGTGGCGGGGCATCGACACCATCGCCGCCGCCACACCGCTGGCGGCGCTTTCCGGCGGAATCGAGACACCCGCCCGGTGGCAGCTGGTGTTCGGTATCCATGCGGGAACCATCGGGGAAATCTGCCTGCCCGCCATCGGACTGACATTCCTGTACCTGCTGCTGCGCAAACGGGTGCGGGTGATCGCCCCCGCCGCCATGCTGGGAACGGTGATGCTACTGTCGCTTTTGCTGTGGCGTTCGCCGCTGTATGGGCTGCTGGCGGGCAGCGGCGTGGCGGCGGCGGTGCTGCTGGCCGACCGCACCTATGCGCCGACAAAGGCCGCAGAACAGGTCCTCTGCGGCGTGATCGCGGGGGCGGTGACGGTGCTCATCCGGCGTTTCGGCCCCTGGAGCGAGGGGACGGCGGCGGCTCTGCTGATCGCCATGGGGCTGTGCCCGGCGTATCCGGCCATGGTGCGCGGGTTGGGCTCTGCCGCCCGTTGGCTGGGAAAATGGCTGGGACGGCTTGGGGGCTGGCTGCGGGTGCAGGTGCGCGCCCTGTGGCAAAAAATAAAGAAAATGAAAAATGCCAAAAATGGGGGTTGACAAACCCACTCGACATAGTGTATAATGGTCAGCGTCCCGTGCGAGAACGGATGCGGCTGTATAGCTCAGTTGGCTAGAGCATGCGGTTCATACCCGCAGTGTCAGTGGTTCGAATCCACTTACAGCCACCAGGTTTCTCTCCGGCCGCTGAGTTTTCCGCACGGTCGGAGAGAGATCGAACCTGGCCCGATGGTCAAGAGGTTAAGACACCGCCCTTTCACGGCGGTATCACGGGTTCGATTCCCGTTCGGGTCACCATATACGGGCACGTAGCTCAGCTGGTTAGAGCGCCTGCTTCACACGCAGGAGGTCGATGGTTCGAGTCCATTCGCGCCCACCAGAAAAAGGACTTGGCATATGCCAAGTCCTTTTTTCAATGCAATGTCCCTGCCGGCAGGGGCATTCCTGCGGCGGTGATATCTGCGGCTTCGCCGGAGGATTTGCGCTTTATGTGCGCGGCGGACGAATAGCCAGAGGCGTAATATCATACGGTTGCCGCAGACGAAAACACCGCGCCGCACGGGGCTTGGCATATCAAAAAGGGTTGCTGCCACGTCCGGCGCGTATGGACACAAAAAACGGAAAAGCATCTCTGTTGGAGTGCTGCCGGGATAGAGCCTCCGTGATTCCGATCGGATCACGGAGGCCTTTTTATGTTGGCGAAACGGTTGAGACAGAAGAGACCGCCCCCTTTCTTTGCGGGGAAAAGCGCAGAGCTATCCCGTGCGAAACGGGGAGGAAAACGGCGCGCCGACCGATACAGGATAGTCCGGGATTCGGACCCCGCCGTATTGGCGCGGCACCGACGGCAGGTGTGCTGCCCTCTGTGGGGGTTCGGACAGCAAAAACCGATGGCGGACTTTGCCGATGGTGGGGGCTGCCGGTGACGGGAGCTGCCGGTGACGGGAGCTGCCGGGGGCGGGTGTTGCCGGGAGCGGGAGCTGCTGGGGGCGGGAGCTGCTGGGGGCGGGAGCTGCCGGGGGCGAGAGCTGCTGGTGGCGAACTTTGCCGGGGGCGGAAGTTACCGAGAGCAGGTGTTGCCGATGGCGGGTGCTGCCGATGGCGGGTGCTGCCGGTGGCGGGTGTTGCCGGGAGCGGGAGTTGCCGGTGGTGGGGGCTGCCGGTGGTGGGGGCTGCCGGTGGCGGGTGTTGCCGGGAGCGGGAGCTGCGGCAAGAAGTTTTTGAAACGAATCCATTTTGGTACTTGACAACCGATCGTTCGGAAGTTATAATGCCACCGACGATGGATGCCCGAAGACCATGGGAAAAAGCCGCACGGAGCGGGAAGCGCCGGAGACGGCGCCACACGGTTCTTGGCGCAAGGCCAGAGGACTCCTCTGTTCCCCGGATCGCCCACGCTATCAGGATCGCCAGGCGGTTTGTCCGGGCAAAGCGATCCGAGGACGATCGCGTCCGGGACAGGAGATTTTTCTGTTTGATCCGTCTCTCCATCACCGTTGCCCGCCCGTGGATAAGCCTGCCTGTCGGCATACCGTTTCGGCGTTTTTCGCCCCTTTGCCCTTTTGCCATGGCCCGGCGTCAGCAAGCCGGCATTTCAACAGACAAACCCCTCCGAAAACGTATGACGGCAGATTTAGAGCAATTATGCGCGCAAGATCGCCCGTGTCCTTGTCAAGCGACGGTGTCCCCGACGGCGGCATTGCTGTGTTCTTCGACCGACCATGGGGGAAAATCTTGTCGTTTCAGGTCGGGTGGCTTACGGCAAACCGCGCGCTGAAAGCGGCAGCCGCCCATCAGCGGGCACAGGGACTTCGACCGCGCGCCGAAACGGGGCGCATTCCCCCTTCGGACCGGGGAAGATTCGGATGTCGCCGGGACAGATACCGAACGGCGCTGCGAAAGCACCCTCGGCCGGAATCACCCTGTGAAAAAACGCAAAAGGGGCTTGACAAGCGAGAAATCGGCAGCTATAATGTAACTAACGAATATTAGTTAGCGGGGGTTGGCGATGAAGCAGGAGGATACAAAACAAAAAATTCTGGATAAGGCTCTGGAGCTGTTTGCGACCCGCGGCTACGATTCCGTCAGCGTCGGAGACATTGCCGCAGCGGTGGGGATTAAAGCGCCGTCGCTGTACAACCATTTCCCCGGCAAGCGGGCGATCTTTGACGCCATCGTGGAATCTACGGCGGCGCAGTATGAGGCGGATACCGGGAGGATCGACATTCATGTGCAGAATGCCCGGCAGGATATTCCCGTATTCGCGGAGATCACCGAGGAGGCGCTGTTTGAAAAGGTACGGCAAATCTTCGCCTATTCCCTTCACAACGAGACCATCAGCCGCTTCCGTCGGATGATGACGATCGAGCAGTTCCGTTCGTCGGAGCTGGCCGGGCTGTATACGGAGCGCTATGTGGATCGGGTGCTGCGTTATCACGCCGGGATCTTCCGTGCCTTGATCGCGGCCGGTGAGATGCGGGCGGAGGACCCGGACACGCTGGCGATGCTGTATGTGGCGCCGGTGCTGACGCTGATCGGGGTGTGCGACCGCCAGCCGGAAAGGGAAAGCGCGTGTCTGGAAAAGCTCCGGCAGCACGTGGGGCTCTTTTTCCGTATGGTGCACGGCGACGGGGCGGAAAGCGGGGAAACCCTGTGAGTACGCAGAGAGAAGAATGGGTCCTGTGTCCGGTCTGTGGGGCGAAAACGCGACTGCGCCTGCTGGAAAGAACCGTGCTGCGGGAGTTCCCGCTGTTCTGCCCCAAGTGCAGACAGGAGTGTCTCATCAATGCCCGGAATTTTCAAATCGAGATCATCTCATAGACAAAACGACCGGGGTACAGGCATTTTCCGACTGCGCCGCTCAAGCCTGCGGTTTGTCGGACGGCTTCGAGCGGGTGCGCGGCGGCGGGGGCGTTTTTAAGACCCCGTCATACGGAGAAGAGAACGACACGGGACAATAGTTCGTTTCAAAAATCACGGCATACCGGGCGTTTTGTCCGGTCGGACAAAGGACGGACGGTGCTGCGCCGGTTGCCGTTTTCGGAGGAGGAATTCGCATGAAAAGAACGTATATACAAAAGCTGGGGCTGCTGGGGGTCGTCAGCTTTCTCTCTTATGCGGCGGCGGTGGTGTTTGCCCCGCTGGCTTATCCGGGGTATAACTGGATGGCCCAGGCGGTCAGCGACCTGAGCGCGGCCAATGCCCCGTCCCTTTCCCTGTGGAATCAGCTCAGCGCCCTGTATAATGTGTGCGAGGTCGTATGCGTGACCGTGGTGTGCATCGGCATACAGGGGCAGAAAACGAAGCTGCTGCGCACGGGGATCTACCTGTTTGCCGTCATGGAATGGGTGTCCGCCGTCGGCTATCGGATGTTTCCGCTCAGCGACAGCGGCTACGCCGGCGCATGGCAGGATGTTATGCACATGGTCGTCACCGGGCTGGTGGTGCTGCTGTCCATCGTATCCCTGACCGTCATTATTTTGGCCGGGGTGCGGGACAGACACAGCCGCTCCTATGGGGTCTGCGCCGCCGTCGCGCTCGGCCTGATGCTGGTCGGCGCGCTGGGCATGAAGCTGGTCCCCGCCGCATATTTCGGCGTTGTGGAGCGGTACAGCGTGTTCGCTGCGACAGGGTTCAATGCGGCGCTGGGGCTGCATCTGTTTTGGGGACAGAGAGCGAAAGAACCGGCTCCCGAGGCGAAAGCGGGGGAGGTGCTGTGAATCTGCGGCTGTCCTTCACCTGGGTGGGGCCGGTTATATTCGCCCTGCCGATGCTGATCAATGTTGCCTATGCGCTGTTCCCTCCGGCGGAGAAAAGCGCGTCCACCGGCCGCGTCACGCGATGGGTAGAGGTGGTCGAACAGAGCAGCCGGATCGTCTATCTCCTCCTGCTGACCTTTGCAGTGAGCACCGATCCGCTCCGCCGGAAAAGTGTTTGGCTGGCGCTGGCCGCTGTGTTCCTGGTGCTGTACTACATCGTCTGGCTCCGCTATTTTATCGGCGGAAGAAATGTAGCGCTGCTGGGCCGACCGTTTCTGCTCGTGCCGGTGCCGCTTGCGGTTTTTCCGGTGCTGTATTTCCTGTGTGCCGCCGTCTGGATGGGGAATCTCCCGGCGGCGGTCGCGATGGGGATTTTCGGCGCGGCTCACCTCACGGTGTCGGTGCAGTCGCTCGGGCGGGCGTGTGCCGTACCGTCCGGGCAACGGCGGCGCAGGCGTGAAAAATGATAGAAAGCATTTCCATAGGCGGCCGACCGTTGATCGAAAGCTGCCGGTGCCGGTTCGCGGCGTGCGATTTCCCGGAATACTGCGCAGCGGCTCGTCGAAACGGTCGGGAATGTTTCTGCGGGAGCGGTCAGACAACGTGATCGAGCTGCGGCGACTTTTCGGTTCAAGGCGCGTGTCTCGGTTTTGTTGCTCTCCGCTGATCGGGCACCGCACCGCGAACACACGCGGTTTTGCTGAAAATCTTCGATTGGAAACACGAAGATTCCTTCGCTTTGGAAAGCAAAGAATGCAGCAATACTGCCCGTATGGACGCCGCCGCTTGCCCCGGTCAAGCGACGGTCACGGTGAGACGAACAAAACGGGGGGTACGGTCGTACCCGGATCGTTTTGTTTATATCTATGAGAAGATCGGGGCGTAAAGCCGTCAGGCGAAGTGGAGAAACAGAGCGATATGCAAACAATTTTGATCATGGATGGCGATGCCGCGACCGCCGATCGGGAGCAGGAGGCTTTGGAGCGGGCGGGCTATGCGGTTCTGCGGGCCCGCACCGACGCGGAAGCGCTCCGTGTGCTCCGGAGCGTTCGCCCCAACCTTATTCTGCTGGACCGGATGCCGTCGGGGTCGTCCGGCGAGACGCTTTTGCCCCAGCTGAAAGGCATTCCCGTGATGGCGGTCAGCGCGCAAGCGGCCGCACAGGACAAGACCGTACCGCGGCGCGGCGGTTCGGCGGACAAGGGGACACCGCGCATGGACGCAAAAGAACTGCCGATGAGGGTTGCGGCACGGCTCAGAGAGGTGTCGCATTCTCCCTTTGTCACGGTGCTGTCCTGTGGAGAGTTGACGCTGGACACTGCCTCCCGGGAGGTGCGGATCGACGGGATGCCCGTGTCCCTGACCCGGACGGAATATGCGATCCTGAAACTGCTGATGCAGAATTCCGGCCGGGTGCTGGCCAAATCCGTGCTGCTTGACCGCATCGGCGAGGATACCCCCGACTGTACCGAAAGCTCGCTGAAAACACACGTCAGCAATCTGCGCGGAAAACTGCGGGATGTGACGGGGAAGGACTATATCGAGGCGGTCTGGGGGATCGGATTTCGCCTGAACGCAGGATAAAAAACCGCCGATCCGCGGAGGGCAACAAAGCCCATACATCGTAGCCTGGCTGACACAAAGCTTTTTAATGCTTCGGTACTGCCTTGCATAATTATCTTATCTCTAGGGCATACACTCGAAAAAGAATCTGTAGATTTTACATCCGTTTATCAAGTTAGTGATGGTGGTAAATGCAAAAGCATACAGAATATTTTTGATGCCATTTATGAGGATGGTAATTATCAGCTGCCAGACGGCAGAAGCTATAGATTTCGGCAAGGAACGGTTCAAAGCATAGAGAATGATGCATTATGGACAATTTCTTCTTGCGAAAGTGAGGAACGGCTGAGAGAGGTAGGATCTAAAACATGGCTTACTTTTTCTCAAATAGGAAAGATTCACGTTGGTATTAAAACAACAGCCGATTATGTGGATAAGACCCTGATGCTCAAGGAGTTTATCGATTCTAAGCCCAAGGTTTCTCTTTTTACCCGTCCGAGACGCTTCGGAAAAACATTGGCAATGGATATGCTGAAAACTTTCTTCGAGGTCAGCGACACGGATACCTCCAAGTATTTCAAGAATAAAAAGATTTGGAGCTGCGGTGA
>DJEF01000035.1 GCA_002431285.1 Ruminococcaceae bacterium UBA5905
TCGTCCATCAGCAGCACCTCCGGCTCCACTGCCAGTGCCCGGGCAATGCACAGCCGCTGCTGCTGCCCGCCGGACAGACCCAGGGCGTTTTTGCGCAGCCGATCCTTTACCTCATCCCAGATGGCGGCGTCCCGCAGCGACCGCTCCACGATCTCGTCCAGCCGCCCTCTCTGGCGGATGCCGTGGGTGCGGGGGCCGTAGGCAATGTTGTCGTAGATGCTCATGGGAAAGGGATTGGGCTTCTGGAACACCATGCCCACCTGCCGCCGCAGCTCGCTGACGTTGGTGGCGGGGTCGTAGATGTTTTCGCCCCGGTATTCCACGGCGCCGGTGATCTTGACCCCCTCCACCAGATCGTTCATCCGGTCAAGGGTCTTGAGAAAGGTGGACTTGCCGCAGCCGGAGGGGCCGATGAGGGCGGTGATGCTCCGGTCGGGGATATCCAGCCGAATATTCTTCAGCGCTTGATGGGTGCCGTACCACAGGCACAGATCGTTGACGGAAAATACAGTATTCATAACGCTTTCTTCCTTTTGAAATGGCGGGCGGTCAGCTCCGCCGCCAGATTGATGAGCAGGGTCAGCACCATGAGGATGGCGGCGATGGCAAAGGCCACGTCAAACTCGCCCCGTTCCTTGGCATACACGTACAGCGCCACCGTCAGGGTGGATCCGGCGGTGCTGCCGGACAGCCATTCGAGAAACCCGTGCAGCTCATGGGCGAACCCGGCGGTGAACAGCAGCGCCGCCGACTCGCCCAGAATGCGTCCCACCGACAGGATGCAGCCGGTGATCACGCCGTCCACGCAGCCGGGCAGCACCACCGTGAAGATCACCCGGGATTTCCCGGCGCCCAGCCCGAACGCCCCCTCCCGATAGCTCTGGGGGACGGTTTTCAGGCTCTCCTGGGTGGTACGCAGGATGGTGGGCAGATTCATGATCACCAGCGTCATGGCGCCTGCCTGCAGAGAGGTCTGCATCCCGCAGAACTGGCAGAAAAACAGCATACCCACCAGACCGTAGATGATGGAGGGGATACCGGACAGAGTTTCGGTAGCCATTTCGATCAGTCGCACCAGCCGACGGTTGGCGGCGTATTCCGTCAGGTAGACAGCCGCCCCCACCCCCAGCGGCACCACATACAGCAGCGTGGCGAGAATGATAAACAGAGTGTTGAGAATATCCGGTAATATACCGATCGTATCGTTCAGATAGCTGGGGGCGGTGGACAGCAGCGCCCAGGTCACATGGGGCAGCCCCCGGATGAGCACAAACAGGATGAGGAACAGCACCAGTCCGCCGGTGAGGGCGGCGGAGACCGCCATCAGCCCTTTCATTCCCACGGCATACAGCCGCCGGCGCAACGGTAATTTTTCGTTGTGCATTGCGATGATCCTTTCTTTTGCTGCGGAGCCGAGCGGCGCCGCTCCGCCGCGCCCTTGCGGAGCGCGGAGAGCGAAAACCGCCGACCGCTTATTTTTCCCCGCGTTTCAAAAAGAGGTTGAGAGCGGCGTTGATGAGCAGGATGAACAGAAACAGCACCAGTGCGATGGAAAACAGCGCCTGCTGCTGCAAGCCGCCGGAATAGGCCATCTCGCTGGCGACGGCGGTGGTCAGGAACCGTACGCTCTGGAACAGTCCCGGCATATTGGGGGCGTTGCCGGAGACCATCATCACCGCCATGGCCTCGCCGATGGCGCGCCCCACCCCCAGCACCACAGCGGCCACGATGCCGCTGCGGGCGGCCGGAACGGACACCCGGAAGCAGGTCTCCACCGTGGTGGCGCCCAGCGCCAGAGAGGCGTCCTCATATTCCGGCGGCACCGCCTCCAGCGCCGTCACCGACACCTTGATGATGGAGGGGAGGATCATAATGGCCAGCACGATGATGGCCGCCAGCAGGCTGGCGCCGTCGGGGATGTGAAACAGCTTGCGGATTCCCGGCACCAGCACCAGCATACCCACCAGACCGTACACCACCGAGGGGATGCCCGCCAGCAGGCTCACGGCGGTCTGCATCACGGCTTTCACCTTGGGGGGCGCCAGCTTCGCCAGATACACGGCGGTGAAAAACCCGACGGGCACCCCTAGCAGAATGGCGCCCGCCGTGCCGTAGACGCTGGTGAGGATAAAGGGCAAGATCCCGTACCGGGGCGTGGCGGCGGTGGAGGCCCATTCCCGCCCGAACAGGAAGGGGATCAGGCCGATCTTTCGGATGGCGGGGATGCCGGAGATCACCAGATAGACGGTGATGAGCAGCACACAGCCCACCGTGATCAGACCCAGCAGAAGAAATATCCCGTGCACCACCGTTTCCAGTATCTCCCGGATTTTTTTGTTTCCTTTCATAAGCCCTCCTATCGGCAAAAAACGGCCGTTTCTGCCGACCGTTTTTGCCTGGATGCGTATTCTTCCGTCCGCTGCCGCGGGTCAGTGGACCGCCACGGCGCCCGCCTTGGCGATGAGATCGGCCACTTCCGCCGAGGTGGCATAGTCGAAGAAGGCCTGCGCCACCGGGGAGAGGGTCTTGCCCGCTACCGTCACCAGCACGAAGGGACGCTGGATCACATAGCTGCCGTCCTTGACGGTGGCCTCGCTGGCGGTGACTCCGTTGACGGTGACGGCCTTGACCGTATCCTTAACGGAGGCGAGAGAGGCATAGCCGATGGCGGCGGGGTTCTGGGACACGGTGGCGATCACGTCGCCGGTGGAGGTCAGCTCCTGCCGGTACTGGCAGGCATCCTTCGTTTTGGTGATGGATTCAAAGCCGTCCCGGGTGCCGCTGGCAGCCTCCCGGCCGATGACCACGATGGCCGCATCGCTGCCGCCCACATCCTTCCAGTTGGTGATCTTGCCGGTGTAGATGTCCGCGATCTGCTCCAGCGTCAGGTTGGCGACGGGGTTATCGTTGTTCACGATGATGGCGATACCGTCCAGCGCCACCGTCGTTTCCTGCAGGCCCTCGGCCTTTTCCTCGTCCTTCAGGCTGCGGCTGGACAGGCCGATGTCGCAGGTGCCCTCCTTGACCGCCTTGATGCCCGCGCCGGAGCCGGTGGGGTTATAGGTGAAGCCCACGCCGTTGTGCGCCGCCTTAAAGCTCTCGCCCAGCGCCCCGATGACCTTCTCCATGGAGGTGGAGCCGTCGGTGGCGACGGTGCCGGTCAGCGCCGCCGAGCTGTCGTCGCCGGTCTTTGCCGGTTCCTTGCTGCCGCAGCCGGTCAGCACCCCTGCCAGCAGGCAGCCCACTGCCAATACACTACCGATGATCTTCTTGTTCATAGTTCTTTTCCTCGCTTTCGATTCTTCAAATGTAGTACCGGGAGCCATAGCACTTTTTCTTCTTCGTTCCGGTTTTCCGCTCCCTACGCCCATAGAATACCGCGCCAGTGTAAAGAGAAAAACGGCGCTACTGTAAAATCTACGTCAAATCCTTCGGAAAAGAAAATCGAAAAAACCTGTTGACAAATCCTTGCGGATCGTGTATACTGTGGCCAGTTAGCAAAGACTAACTACGAATGTGCACGATGGTGCTCCGGCGCCGTCCTTTTTTCGAGACGACGGTTAGCGGTTGCTAACCACAGAGCGCTTGGCAGCCGGCCTGCGCTCTGTGCCGGAGTTACGTGCACGGAAAACGGCCTGCCAACGGATAAGAATGCATCCACGGCGGACATACTGGTACTGTATGGAGAGCCGCGTCCGCCGTATTCAACGATAGGAGGAAACAACACCGTGTCTGAGGAATTGGTGATCCGGCATTGCTCGCCGACGCTGGCGGGTCTGAAAACCGGCAGCCTGTTCAACTGCCCCTATGCGACGGAGCGGGAGCTGACGGACGGCGTGCGCCAGCTGAACCGACGGCTGGTGCCCAGCGGTCTGCGGGTGATACCGGTGCGGCGGCAGGTGGGACGGGCGCTCATCTATGTCTATCGTCCCGCCCGGCTGCGGCGGGATCTGGCCCAGCCGGAGGCGCAGCGTCTGCTGGCGGAACGGGGCTATCCCTGCGGCCAGCCGGAGCGCTGCGTCGCCCGCCTGATGCAGCGGCTGCGGCAAACTGCGGAGTTTCCCCACGAGATCGGGCTGTTCCTCGGATATCCGCCGGAGGATGTGGCGGGCTTTCTGGAGCATCGGCTGTGTAAATGCGTGGGCTGCTGGAAGGTCTACGGCGACGAGCAGGCGGCGCAGAAGCGATTCGGTCAATTCCGCAAATGTACGGAGGTCTATCGGCAGCAATGGAACCAGGGACGTCCCATCGAAAAGCTGGCGGTTAAATATCCCTCCTGAGACGCAAAGCTCCGCCCACGGAGCACATCCGTGGGCGGAGCGGTACAGGTCTATGCGTCGCAGGTTCATATATCCTGTTCAGAATATTCAGACGATTCGGCCGACACAACGGCGGAGCCCCGGTCGGCGGTATCTATCCGTTCCATCAGAGCTTTGACACCGTTCAGAAGCACAATGGCCCACAAAAGGATCAGCAGCACCGCTTTCCACAGGGGTTTCAGATGCCGGGAGCGGGCGATGAGCACCGTCAGCGGAATGGGGAAGCAGAAGATCCACCCCACGATCCACCAGAACAGGTGCCGGGGGCGCCGGGGCACCACCTGCCGCAGCGCCATCCCTGCCAGCGCGGTGGCGATCTGTCCGTTGAGGATATCCCGCTGGTCGGCAGACTCCTGCCGCCGGGCCTCCTGCTGCGCCCGGATGCGTCCCTTTTCAAAATCATATCCCGCCCGCTCATTCTCCTCGGGGGAGGCGGCAGGCGGCTCGTCCCGGTCGATGGCCACGACGGAATCGCAATAGGGGCATTTCACCTGCCGGTCGGTATCCGTGATTTCCAGTGGACCGCCGCAGTGGGGGCAGTTCATTCCTTTGAGTTCCATAGTGATTCTCCTTGCTCGGCAGCGATGCCGTTCCGATGTCAGTATACCACAACCGCCGCCGGATGGCAACGGGGAGACGGCAAATATCCCGGAGGATTTTCAGGTCCATCCGCCAACAGGTGTATCCGCACCCCGGCGCGCCGGGGCTCGCGTACATATACAGAAATATTTTATATGCAGAAGCAGCGTAGAAAGGATGAGTGTACATGAGTACAGTAGCAGTCGTTTATTGGAGCGGCACCGGAAACACGGAAATGATGGCGCAGGCGGTGGCCGCCGGCGCACAGGAGGCAGGCGCGGCGGTGACGCTGTGCACGGCGGCAGAATTCGATGCCGGTCTGCTGGGGCAGTTCGCAGCGGTGGCGTTCGGCTGCCCCGCCATGGGGGCCGAAGAGCTGGAGGAGACGGAATTCGCTCCCCTGTTCGCCGCCTGCGAAGGGGCGCTGGCAGGTAAAAAGCTGGGGCTGTTCGGCTCTTACGGCTGGGGAGACGGCGAATGGATGCGTACCTGGGAGGACACCTGCCGGGGAGACGGCGCGCAGCTGGCGGCGGAGCCGGTGATCTGTCAGGAAGCCCCCGATGAGGACGCGCTGACGGCCTGCCGGGCGCTGGGCGCAGCGCTGGCAGGATAAACCCGCAGGAAACGGCAAAACCATGGGCGGCGTTGTACCGGACGTGTACAATGCCGCCCCAATTTCTTATGGGATCTGCCGCCCCGGGGCAGCAATTGCGACGGCTTCGCCGCCGCAATTGGGCCGCCGCCCCCGGACCGAAGGAGCGAAAAGATCGAAAAAGCGGGAAAAATCGAAAAAACGGTTGTGTTGTCCGGCGGGTTGTGCTACAATAAGGTATGTTTTCGGGCGAGAAAGGCCGTCTCCGCCGGGAGGACGGCCGCCGAATGCAGAAAGGGTGTAGTTTCTTATGGTAAAAGCGATTGTGGGCGCCAACTGGGGCGACGAGGGCAAGGGCAAGATCACGGATATGTTTGCCCAGCAGGCGGATATCGTCATCCGGTTTCAGGGCGGTGCCAATGCGGGACATACCATCATCAACGAGCACGGCCGGTTCGCGCTCCATTTGATGCCCAGCGGCGTGTGCTATGACGACGTGACCTGCATCATCGGCAACGGCGTGGCGCTGGATGTGGAGAAATTCTGCAAAGAGCTGGCGGATGTGCAGGCGGCGGGGCTGAACCCCCATCTGCTGGTGTCTGATCGGGTGCAGCTGCTGATGCCTTACCATATTCTGCTGGACACCTATGAGGAGGAGCGGCTGGGCAAAAACGCCTACGGCTCCACCAAGAGCGGCATCGCCCCCTTCTTCAGCGATAAATTTGCCAAGCGGGGCATCCAGGTCAACGAGCTGTTCGACGAGGAGGCGCTGCGGGAGAAGATTCATAACATCTGCGAGCTGAAGAACCTCACGCTGCAATATGTCTACCATAAGCCTTTGCTGGACGAGGAGGAGCTGTTCGCCACCTGTATGCGGTATAAGGAGCAGATCGCGCCCTTTGTCTGCGACACCCATGCCTTTATTCAGCAGGCGCTGAAGGATAATAAGAATATTCTGCTGGAGGGGCAGTTGGGCACCATGAAGGATCCCGATTTCGGCATCTATCCCATGGTGACCTCCTCCTCCACCCTGGCGGGCTACGGCTGCGTGGGCGCCGGCATTCCGCCTATGGCCTTTGAGGACATCATCGCCGTGACCAAGGCGTATTCTTCCGCCGTGGGTGCCGGCGAGTTCGTCAGCGAGATTCTTGACCCCGACAAGGCGCAGGAGCTGCGTATCCACGGGGGCGACAAGGGCGAATTCGGCGCCACCACCGGTCGTCCCCGCCGGGTAGGCTGGTATGATTGCGTTGCCTCCCGTTATGGCGTGGAGTGCCAGGGTGCCACCAAGATTGTTATGACGGCGCTGGATTGCCTGTCCTATCTGGAGGAGATTCCGGTGTGTGTCGCTTATGAGATTGACGGCGAAGTGACCCGGGATTTCCCCACCACCAATCGGCTGAAAAAGGCAAAGCCCGTGCTGAAGATGCTCAAGGGCTGGCATTGCGACATTCGGGGCATCCGGAAATTCGAGGAGCTGCCGGCGGAAGCGCAGGCGTATGTGGAGTTTATCGAGAACGAGCTGGGACACCATATTGATATGGTATCCAACGGCCCGGAGCGGGAAGCCATCATCTACCGTTAAGAGGAGGTCTGCCCTATGGAAAAAATTTTGGTGCTGGATTTCGGCGGACAGTATAACCAGCTGATCGCCCGCCGGGTGCGGGATCATCGGGTGTATGCGGAGATTTTGCCCTACACCACCCCTCTGGAGGAAATCCGGGCGGCGGGGTATAAGGGCATCATCTTCACCGGCGGTCCTAATTCGGTGTTTGATCTGGCGTCCCCCCATTACGATCCGGCGATTTTGTCGCTGGGGGTGCCGGTTCTGGGCATCTGCTATGGCTGCCAGCTGACCGCCTGGATGGCGGGGGGCGTGGTGGAGACCGCCGAACAGTCGGAATACGGTCCCATCTCCCTCCATGTGGAGGACGACACCTCCCCGCTGTTTGCGGATGTGCCGGCGGATAGCGTGGTGTGGATGAGCCATACCGACCGGGTGGTGAAAGAGCCGGTGGGCTTTTCCGTGACCGCCTCCACGGCAGCTTGCCCGGTGGCGGCGATGGAGAACCGCAACAAGCGGCTGTATGCCGTCCAGTTCCATCCGGAGGTCACCCATAGCCAGTACGGCGATAAGGTGCTGGAGAATTTCCTGTACCGGGTGTGCGGATGCAGCGGCGACTGGCAGATGGAGACCTTCATCGACGATACCGTCGCCCGCCTGCGGGAGCAGATCGGGGATAAGCCGGTGATTCTCGGCTTGTCCGGCGGGGTGGATTCCTCCGTGGCGGCGGCGCTGCTCAGCCGCGCGGTAGGGAAGCAGCTCACCTGTGTGTTTGTGGATCAGGGTCTGATGCGCAAAAACGAGGGGGATTTCGTGGAACAGACCTTTACCTCCCTCTTTGATATGAATTTCGTCCGGGTGAACTGCCAACAGCACTTCCTGCAGGCGCTCAAGGGCGTCACCGACCCGGAACAGAAGCGTCACATCATCGGCACCGAGTTCTATAAGGTGTTCTGGGATGAGATTCGCAAGCAGAACGAGAAAGGCTATTTTGCCCAGGGGACGATTTACCCCGACTGCATTGAGTCCGGCAAGGGGGATGCGGATAAGATCAAGACCCATCACAATAAGGTGAAAATGCCGGAGGATGTGGAGTTCCTCGGCGTGGTGGAGCCCCTGTGCGACCTGTTCAAGGATGAGGTGCGCCGGGTGGGTGAAAAGCTGGGCATTCCCCACGAGCTGGTGTGGCGGCAGCCGTTCCCCGGTCCCGGTTTGGGTGTGCGGATTATCGGCGAGATCACGGCGGAGAAGATCGAAATTCTGCAAAACGCCGATTGGGTGCTGCGGGACGAGATGAAGAAGAACGGCTATGAGAAACATCTGGCGCAGTTTTTCTGTGTGTTGCCCGGCGTCAGCACCGTGGGCGTGATGGGCGATCATCGCACCTACGACCACCTGGTGGCAATCCGCGCGGTGACCACCGACGATTTTATGACCGCCGATTGGGCAAAGATTCCCTATGAGATTTTGGCGAAAGTCAGCAACCGCATCACTAACGAGGTGGCCCACGTCAATCGGGTGGTCTACGATATCACCACCAAACCCCCGGCAACCGTGGAATGGGAATGATTGCATCCCGGGAAAAGCCCAGTCATACCAAGGCTTTTTCGCCATGAGTGCCCGCCGTGGCAACAAAATGGCAACATGATTTGAATGATTGCGATAACAAAAAGCGCTATCTGATTTGAAGCCAAGTCAGATAGCGCTTTTTCTTTTGTTTTTTAGTCAGCCTTCAGCCGGTCTTTGAACGCCTCCACCATTGCATCGCTGAGCTGTTGGGACGGGGTTTTCACATAGCCGGAGGTTTCATCGTATTTCGGATAGTTATAACGCCACTTGTCGTAGTCCTCCCGGTTGATTTCGCCGTTGTGATACTTTTCCGCCTGTTCAGCCCACGCAGTGAGCATTTCGGATAACTCGGCGGCGTCCTTCCCCTTCCGGGGGTCAACACGCAGAGAAACGCCGTTTTCGCCGGTTTCCACCGTCAGACCGTAGCGGTCCTCCAAGGTGAACAGGGTATGCATCAGGCCGAGATAGCTGTCAATGTCCG
>DJEF01000029.1:0-28031 GCA_002431285.1 Ruminococcaceae bacterium UBA5905
ATCGGACGCGGGTTTCTGCAAAAGCCCGTTGCCCGTCGAGCCGCTGAAAGCGGTGGAGGGACCGGTGGACTGAGCGATCGGATGCGGGTTTCTGCAAAAACCCGTTGCCCGTCGAGTCGCTCAAAGCGGTGGAAGGCCGGACAAACGGAACCTCTGCCGGGGATGGAAAAATGGTCTCTTTGCCCGGCTCTGTGCGCTGTTGAGAACGGTGGCGGGCGGAGCAAACGGCGAAAAAGGAAAGAAATTCCCCGTATTTCCAAAAACGCACTTGACAAATGCGTTTTATGCTTATATAATATCATGCGTGACGCTTGAGGTGAACTATGCTTGTGCAATGTCGATCTCTGTTCATGGGGGAGACGGATCGTCTTCCGCTGGAAACAGAGCTGGATCTCACGCAGGTGGAGCTTTTCGGGAATCATCCCTTCCGCCGCCCGGTACGGGTGACGGGGGCGATCGTCAACCGTGCCGGTGTGGTGACATTACAGGCGCGGGCGCAGTTTCTCTATGAGGGACGCTGCGACCGGTGTCTGACGGAGTTCAGCCGGGAGTATGACATCCCCGTGGAGCACGTCCTCGTGACCGTCCTCGAGAATGAGGACAGCGATTTCGTTTTGTTGCAGGATCATCAGCTGCCGCTGGATGAGCTGGTGCAGGATGATATTCTGCTGGAGCTGCCGTATAAGAGCCTGTGCCGAGAGGATTGCCGTGGGCTGTGTCCCCGGTGCGGAAAGGATCTGAACGAGGGCCCCTGTGGCTGCAGCACCAAGACGGAGGATCCTCGTCTGGCAGTTCTCAAACAGTTACTCAACTAATTTTTTATCTAAAAAGCTAAGGAGGTGCTGACAATGGCGGTACCCAAGAGAAAACACTCGGCGGCTCGTCGTGACAAGCGGCGCAACAATGTGTGGAAGCTGGAGGCTCCGGCTCTGGTGAAATGTCCCCAGTGCGGTGCGTACAAGCGTGCTCATCGTTTGTGCGGAAACTGCGGCTACTACAACGGTCGGAAGGTCGTTGAGGTTGCGGACAAGTGATTGCGGCTGAATGTGTGCTGTGTCATTGGACAGAAAAGTAGAGGAGGAGCGATCCTTCTCTATTTTTATATCCGGCGGAAAGTCGATGGGAGAGGAGGACAGGCTATGGCGGTACTGATCTGCGGCGTGACACCGGACAGTCCGGCGGCGCGGGCGAAGATCGTCCCCGGCGATACGCTGGTGGCGATCAACGGGCGCCCCATCGAGGATGTGCTGGACTATCGGTTTTATATTCCGGACAACCGGCTCAAGCTGACCGTTCTCTCCGGCGGAAAGCAGCGTGTTGTGCGGCTGAAGAAGGCGGAATTTGAGGAGATCGGGCTGGAATTCGATTCCTATCTGATGGATGAGCAGCATTCCTGCCGGAATAAGTGCATTTTCTGCTTCATCGACCAGCTGCCGCCCGGGATGCGGGATACGTTGTATTTCAAGGACGACGACAGCCGGCTGTCCTTTCTGTTCGGCAACTATATCACCCTTACCAACCTGACCGAGCATGAGGTGTCCCGGATTATCGAAATGCACATCAGCCCCATCAATATTTCGGTGCATACCACCAACCCGGAGCTGCGCTGCCGGATGATGCATAACCGCTTTGCCGGGGATTGCCTGTCCATTCTCCATCGGTTTGTGGAGGCGGGGCTGACGGTGCAGTGCCAGCTGGTGCTGGTGCCGGGATATAACGACGGGGAGGAGCTGGAGCGTTCCCTGCGGGATCTGGCGGCGCTGGGTCCGGCGGTGGAGAGTGTGGCGGCGGTGCCGGTGGGATTGACGAAATACCGGGAGGGCTTGGAGCCCATCCGGGGTTTCACGCCGGAGGAAAGCCGCCGGGTGGTGGCGCAGATCACCGTCGCCGGCGACCGTATGCTGGAAAAAACCGGGCGTCGGGTGTTTTTTCCGTCGGATGAGTGGTATATTAAAGGTGACCTGCCCATTCCGGAGGGGGATTTCTATGAGGAATATCCCCAGCTGGAGAATGGCGTGGGCATGATCGCCCTGCAGCGGGAGCAGTTCCGGCAGGCGCTGGCGGACAAGCTGGAGGAGGGGGCGCAGCCTACAGCCCTCCGGTATGTTGTGGCCACGGGCACGGCGGCTGCGCCGTATCTGACGGCGTTGACGGAAGAGGCTAAAGCGGCGTTCCCCGGTATGCAGGTGCAGGTGCGGGCGATCCGTAACGATTTTTTCGGCCACGAGATCACGGTGGCGGGGCTGGTGACCGGCGGCGACCTGATGGCGCAGCTGGCGGGGGAAACGGCCGATGTGCTGCTGCTGCCTTCCTGTATGCTGCGTCAGGAGGGGGACCTGTTTTTGGATGATGTCCCCTGGCAGCAGGTGGAGGATACCCTGCATATGCAGGTGCGCATCCTGCCGGAGACCGACGGCGGGGCGCTGCTGGATGCGTTTTTTGCGGATGAAAGAGAGGAATGAGACGTATGGCAAAGCCCATTGTAGCGGTGGTGGGACGTCCCAATGTGGGGAAATCCACCCTGTTTAATAAGCTCATCGGGCAGCGGCTGTCCATTGTGGAGGATACCCCCGGCGTGACCCGGGATCGGATCATGGCGGACTGCGAATGGCGGGGGCGGAGCTTCCTGCTGGTGGATACCGGCGGTATCGAACCGAAAAGCGACGATGTGATCCTGTCCCAGATGCGGCGGCAGGCGCAGCTGGCGGTGGATCAGGCGGATGTGATTGTGCTGGTGACCGATCTGCGCGCCGGCGTCACCGCCAACGATCAAGATGTGGCGGCGATGCTCCAGCGCTCCGGCAAGCCGGTGGTGCTGTGCGTCAATAAATGTGACACCCCCGGCGATCCGCCGCCGGAATTCTATGAGTTCTACAATCTGGGGCTGGGCGATCCGATTGCGGTGTCCTCGGTGCACGGTATGGGCACCGGCGACCTGCTGGATGCGGTGTACCCCCATTTTCCGCCGGAGGAAACAGCGGACGAGGAGGCGGACGTCATCAAGGTGGCGGTCATCGGTCGTCCCAACGCGGGCAAATCCTCGCTGGTGAACTGTATCGCGGGGGAGGAACGCAGCATCGTCTCCAATGTAGCCGGCACTACCCGGGACGCTATTGATACCCGGGTGCATAACCAATATGGGGATTTTATTTTCATCGACACCGCCGGTCTGCGCCGCAAGAGCCGGGTGGACGATGCGATTGAGAAATACAGTATCCTGCGCGCCCGTATGGCGGTGGAGCGGGCGGATGTGTGTGTGATTATGATTGACGGCGTGGAGGGCTTCACCGAGCAGGACAGCAAGGTGGCGGGGCTTGCCCATGAGCAGGGCAAGGCGTGCATCATCGCCGTGAATAAGTGGGATGCGGTGGAAAAGACCGACAAGACCATGGATGCCATGCGCAAAAAGCTCATGGACGATTTTTCCTTTATGCCCTATGCGCCGTTTATCTTTCTGTCGGCGAAAACCGGTCAGCGGGTGGAACGGCTGTTTGAACTGATCCACTTTGTCAGCCAGCAAAACTCCATGCGTATCTCCACGGGTATGCTCAACGATGTGCTGGCGCAGGCGACGGCACGGGTGCAGCCCCCCACGGACAAGGGCAAGCGGCTGAAAATCTATTATATGACCCAGGTTTCCACCAATCCGCCTACCTTTGTGTTCTTTGTGAACCGGGCGGAGCTGTTCCATTTCTCCTATCAGCGGTATCTGGAAAATCAGCTGCGGGAGACCTTTGGGCTGGAGGGCACGCCGGTGCGGTTCATCGTGCGGGAAAAAACCGACAACCGCACAAAATAAAGGGGCAGAGAGGGAAATTTTCTGCCGACTTCCATTCCGCAAAATTAGAAAGGTCGTTGGGATTATGCGGGCTTTTTTGGCGAATAGCTGGCTGGCGTTGGTGCTGACAGCGATAATCGGATATCTGCTGGGCAGCATTAACTGGGCGATTATCATTACTAAATGGTTCTCCCGCAAGGACATCCGCACGGTGGGCAGCGGCAATGCCGGCGCCACCAATGTGCTGCGCTCCCAAGGCGCGTTGCCGGCGGTGCTGACGACGGTAGGGGATGTGGCAAAGGGCGTGCTGGCAGTGCTGATTGGCGGTTGGCTGCTGGTACATCTGCGGCTGGATGGCGCCGCCCCCGGCAGTGAGCTGCCGGAGGAGCTGCGCAGCTTCTCCTTGAACGCCGACCGGCTCATCGGTCGGTATTTCGGGGGCTTTTTCTGTGTGCTGGGGCACCTGTTTCCGATATTCTATCAGTTCCGGGGCGGCAAAGGCGTGCTGGCCACGCTGGGGATGCTGTTTGTGGTGGACTGGCGGGTGGCGCTGCTGGGTCTGGCGGCGTTCGGTATCACGGTCGCCATCAGCCGGATGGTGTCGCTGGGGTCCATCGTGGCGGCTTGTACGCTGCCGGTGTGCACGCTGGTGCTGGGGCTGTGGGTGGACCATACCTCCAGCGGCGCGGTGGTTTTCTGCACGGTGCTGATCGGGCTCATCAGCGGCATCGTCATTTGGAAGCATAAGAGCAACATCGACCGCATTGCCGCCGGTACGGAACGGCGTATCGGCGAGGATAAGGTCTAATGCAGCAAAGCTGCGCGTTTTGAAGTCTTCGTTGTCTGGACGACAACGGATTTTACTACCGTAAGAACGACTTCAATTCCGCCAAGAAAAAACGTAGCTTTGCTGCAATTTACTGCGTAGAACGCTCAATTCCGCAAAAAGGAGCGATTGTATGGGAAATACCGTTGTGTTGGGTGCCGGCGGCTGGGGTTTGGCGCTGTCGATGGTGGCGATGGACGAGAGCCATCCGGTGACGGTCTGGTCCTTCTCCGAGGAGGAGGTCGGCCTGTTGCGGCTGCATAACGAAAATCGCCGCTGTCTGCCGGGGGTGTCGCTGCCGGAGGGGTTGGCACTGACCACCGATCTGGCGGTGGCGGCGCAGGCGGAGCTGGTGATTTTGGCGGTGCCCTCCTTTGCCATCCGCCAGACGGCGCGGCGGCTGCGGGCGTATATCCGCCCCGGCACCGTGGTGGTCAATGCCGGCAAGGGCTTGGAGGAGGGCACCCATAAGCGCTTTTCCGCCGTGCTGGCGGAGGAGCTGCCCGATTGCCCGGTGGTGGTGCTGTCCGGCCCCTCCCATGCGGAGGAGGTTGCCCGGCAGCAGCCCACCACCGTCACCGTCAGTTCCGCCGACCCGTCCGCCGCCGAATGGGTGCAGCATCGGCTCAGCCGCACCTATTTCCGGCTGTATGTGAATGAGGATGTGACCGGTGTGGAGCTGGGCGGCGCTCTCAAAAACCCTATCGCGCTGGCGGCGGGGATTCTGGACGGGCTGGATCTGGGAGATAACGCCAAGGCGGCGCTGATGACCCGGGGTCTGGTGGAGATCGCCCGGCTGGGGGTCAGCCTGGGGGCGCAGGAGCGCACCTTTGCGGGGTTGAGCGGTATGGGCGATCTGATGGTGACCTGCGGCAGTATGCACTCCCGCAACCGGCGGGCGGGCATCCTCATTGGGCAAGGCGTGCCGGTGGAGGAAGCCATCCGGCGGGTCGGCACGGTGGAGGGCTATTGTACCGTCCGCCCGGCGGTGGAGCTGGCGCGGCAGCAGGGGGTGGAGATGCCCATCATGGAGCAGTGCTACCGCATTTGTTACGAGGGGCAGGAGCCGCGGGCGGCGGTGAGAGCCCTGTTTGACCGCCCGCTGTGCTATGAAAGTGAGAAAATATGGATACGCTGAAGAAATCCGCTCCGGACGGACAGCCCCCCCGGGTGAAACGGGTGGCGGCGGTCAACGACCTGTCCGGCTTTGGCCGCTGCTCGCTGACGGTGGCGCTGCCCATTCTGTCGGCGATGGGCTTTCAGGTTTGCCCGGTGCCGACCATGCTGCTCAGCGCCCATACCGGTTACCCCGACCCCTATATCCGGGATATGACCGACGATCTGCCGGCATATCTTGCCCACTGGGAGCGGTTGGGGCTGGGATTTGAGGCGGTGTATACCGGCTTTTTGGGGGCGCCCCGACAGGCGGCGCTGCTGGAGCCGTTCCTGCTGCGCCAGATGGCGGCGGGCGCTTTGTGTCTGGTAGACCCGGCGATGGCGGATCACGGGCGGCTATATGCCACCTGTACCCCCGCGTTGGTGGAGGCGATGAAACGGCTGGTGGCGCTGGCCGCCGTCTGTACCCCCAATGTGACGGAGGCGTGTCTGCTTACCGATACGGATTATGACGCTGTGACGGCGCTGCCCCCGGCGGAGCAGCAGGCGGCGCTGTGCCGGGTGGGTGCCCGGCTGCGGACGCTGGGCTGCGATACGGTGGTGATCACCGGTGTGCCGCAGGATAACGGCACGGTAGCCAATCTCATCATCGACCGGGAACATCCGGAGGGGACGGCGGTGTCCTCCCGCCGGGTGAGCCGCAATTTTGCCGGCACCGGGGATGTATTTTCGGCGGTGCTGTGCGGCAGTTTGCTGCAAGGGCAAACGGCGGTGGAAGCCGTGCGCCGGGCAGCCGATTTTGTGTATACAGCGCTGGTCTGCACGGCGTCTTTGCAGGCGCCGGAGCAGGATGGCGTGGTATTTGAACCATTTTTACCCGCGTTAGCGAAAGGAGAATCTCTATGAAAAAGAAACCGCTTGTCCTCATTGTGCTGTCTGCCCTGTTTGCCGCGCTCATTATGGTGGTGACGGCCTGTGTGCTGCATATTCCCACCGGGCTGAACGAGGGATACATTCATCTGGGCGATACGATGATTTACATAGCTGCGTCTATGCTGCCGCTGCCCTATGCGATGGCGGCGGCGGCCGTGGGCGGCGCGCTGGCGGATATCCTGTCCGGCTCGCTGCTGTGGGCGCCCTTTACGGCGGTCATCAAGGCGCTGATGGTGCTGCCCTTTACGGCGAAGAATGACCGGCTGTTGTGCCGCCGCAACGCCATTGCCACCGTGATCGCCGGGGTCATCGGCATCGCCGGCTATTTCGTGGCGGCCTGCCTGCTGTACACCCCCGCCTCGGCGGTGGTGGAGATCCTGCCGAACCTCATCCAGGAGGCGGCGGGCGGCGTCATGTATGTGCTGCTGGCGCTGGCCATGGATCGGGCGAAGCTGAAGAACCGGCTGCAAACGCTGTAAGTGAAAAAAAGAGCAGTCTCTTTTCGGGGACTGCTCTTTTTCGCTGCGGCATCTGTTTTTCCCGCTGTGTGGCTCACGTTTTAACTCTATTTAAGCTATCGCGTCTATACTCAGACGGTGAAAGGGGGATGGCTCATGCGTATTCTGTTTGCGGAGGATGAAAAAGCGCTGTCCAGAGCGATGGTGAAAATCTTTGAAAAAAACCACTATGCGGTGGATGCGGTCTACGATGGAGAAGAAGCGCTCTCCTATCTGGAGGCGGTGGAATACGACGCGGCGGTGCTGGACATCATGATGCCGAAGATGGACGGGATCACCGTGCTGAAAAGAATCCGTGGGGCGGGCAACCCGGTGCCGGTTCTGCTGCTTACGGCAAAGTCGGAGATCGAGGACCGGGTGCTGGGACTGGATAGCGGCGCGAACGATTATCTGCCCAAGCCCTTTGACACACGGGAGCTGCTCGCCCGCATCCGCGCCCTCACGCGCAGCAAAACGGAGACGGACACAAAGCTGACGGTGGGGAATGTGACTCTGGACCGCGCCACCTTTGAGCTGTCGTCTCCCACGGGCAGTTTTCGGCTGGCCAACAAGGAATATCAGATGATGGAAATGCTGATGGCCAATCCCCGGCACATTCTCTCGACCGAGCGGTTTATGGAAAAGATCTGGGGGTATGACAGCGAGGCGGAGCTCCATGTGGTATGGGTGTACATTTCCTATCTGCGGAAGAAGCTCCACGCTCTTCACGCCGATATTGAGATAAAGGCCTCCCGCAACGCCGGGTATTCTCTGGAGGATCGCCATGATTCGTAAGCTGAAACGGAAATTCACCGCGCTGGCCACCGTGTCCATGCTGCTGCTCATGGCGGTGCTTGTGCTGATTATGAATCTGGTGAATTATTCAACGGTCGTCCGGGAGAGCGATGCGGTGCTGGATATGCTCTCACAGATGGATGGGCCGCCAAAGGATGCGTCCCCGCCGCCGGAAAAGCCGGACGGACAGAAGGGCAGCCTTTTGCCCCGGGGGATGTCCCCGGAGGTGCCGTATGAATCCCGGTATTTCACCGTCACCGTGAATGAGAACGGCGAGATCCAGGAATCCGATCTGTCCAGGATCATTTCCGTGGACAGCGGATCGGTGAAAGGGTACATTCAGAAAGCCATCGCCGGGACGAAAAAACGGGGCTTTATCGGCGGCTTTCGGTTTCTGCGGACCGACAGCGGCAGCCGGACGAGCATCATTTTTTTGGACTGTGGGCGAAAGCTGGATACCTTTTATACCTTTCTCTGGACCAGTCTCGGGGTGGGCGTTTTCGGGTGTGTGGTGGTGTTTGTGGCGTTTCTGCTGGCGTCGGGCCGGATCGTGCGTCCGATCGCCGAAAGCTACGCCAAGCAAAAGCGGTTTATTTCGGATGCGGGACATGAGATCAAAACGCCGCTCACCATCATCAACGCCAATGTGGATTTGCTGGAATGCGACGGAGAAAGAGAGGAGCTGCGGGAGATTCGGAATCAGACCGCCCGCCTGTGCGAGCTGACGAACAGCCTGGTCTATCTGTCCAAAATGGAGGAGGCGGGACAAAAGCTGCCCAAAGCGCCCATGCCCCTATCGGACATTGTGGCGGAGGAGGCGGAGACATTCCGGACGCTGGCGGCCGCAAAACATATAGCCTTTTCCGTGCATACGGAGCCCCGGATCGCCGGTCGCGGCGTGCCGGAGGCGATGCGGCGGCTGGTCTGTGTGCTGCTTCAGAATGCCGTCAAATACGCGCCCGACGGCGGTATTGTCACACTGGAGTTGACTCGGGCCAAAAAGCAGGCGGTTCTGACGGTATTCAATACCACTGAAACGGTGATCGGCGAAAAGGAGCTGCCCCATGTCTTCGACCGGTTTTACCGTGCCGACGCTTCCCGCAATTCCGAGACCGGCGGTCACGGGATCGGACTGTCCATCGCCAAGGCCATCGTCGATGAGCACGGCGGGACCATCCGGGCGACGACAGAGCACGGTATGGATTTTTGTGTGACGGTCACCCTGCCGCTGTGAACCGTCGCCCGCTGCACGGCGGCGGGGCCGATGCGTCCGGCGCGCCGCTGCGCCGATAGCAAAATCCGCCGATTGCTGATGGCATAAATCCGCCGGTCGCCTCATATAGTGTACAAACTACATATATGGGGTGATGAAGATGAAAGGGGCCGTAGAGGATCGAGCCATCGAGCTGGGGGAGTACATACTGGAAAACCAGACCACCGTCCGCGCTGCCGCCAAGCAGTTTCATATCAGCAAGAGCACGGTGCATAAGGACGTGGCCGAGCGGTTGCGGGCGGTGGATCCGCAGCTGTATGGAGCGGTGCGTCATGTGCTGGAGGTCAATAAGGCGCAGCGGCATATCCGGGGCGGCATGGCCACCCGGCGCAAATACAAGGGTGAGTAACAGCCCCCGTCGGATGTTGCGGCATAAACGGAATACAGAAAAGAAAAGCCGCCGATGCATCTGTGGGATATTCCTAACGGAGAAATGCAGGCGGTATGTGACCGGAAGGTGTAAAAGCCTTCCGGTTGTTTTTTTATAATAAGAACCCCCGGCCGTGCCGGGGGATATATCCGTGGGCTGCGACATCGGGGGGCGGGGTGCTGTCTATGGAGCGGGTTCCATCAGGCGCTTACACGCCGCCCGGTCATGGGAGCGGGCAAACGATCGGTCAGAATGCCCGTATCGCGGCGGCGATCTCTGCCATCCCCTGTACGCTGGGGTGTCCCGCTTGTTTGTCGATGTGGGGAAAAGCGAGACAGGTCTGGCCGTAATGAGCGGCGGCTTGCCGGATGCCGGCGGAATAGTCTGTCCCCAGCTCCGTATTGATGAGCCAGCAGACTTTGGCTGTGGGGGCGCTTTCTGCCAGCTGCGCGGCGATGGCGCAGCAAGCCGGCGCGAACGCCAGCAGGTCTTGCTCGGTGAAAGGGGCGGTTTGGAATTGTCCCACCGGCGCATTGGTCCAGTAGTCATTGGTTCCGCCGAAGACCAGCACCGTGTCCACCGGGTTTTTGATAAAGAAGCCTCCGGCGATCAACGCCTGCAGCCGGGATACAAACGAGGTGTCTACGGACAGCTCCGGGCGGACGGTGTTGCATACGGTGGCGCCGGAAAAGCTGTCGTTGCGCACCAGTATGTTGTCGTGACCGTCAAACAGTCTGTACCACCAGGTGTCCTCCACCCGCTGCACGTCGTTATCGGCAGCCCGCGGGTACCAGGAATGAAACCCGTCGGGAATATACCCGGCAAAGGTGGAGTAGCTGTCGCCCAAAATCAGTGTTTTTCCCAATTGCATTGTAGAGCCTCCCTCTTATATGCCCGTCGTCTGCCGGACGGGTGGGTATGCGGTTCATTATACGGTGTCCGCTGCCGTTTGTCAATCGGTACGTACGCCGGAATCGCTTTATCGCTTAAAAGTGCGAAATTATTTTGCGATTTCTCTTGACAAATCGGGGAAAAGGGGGTAGAATGTCCCTCGTGAATTCTCAGAGGAAAGGGTGAGCAGGTTGTTCGAGTATCGGAGCGGTCGATTTTATCTGTATACGACGGACTGTCTGTGCACCGGGGAGCGGTAAACCGCTGCTTTCCTTACATAGTACGGACAGCCCGCAACAGCTCGTGCATTTTTTGCAGGAGGACGGTTGCGGGTTTCGTTTTTATTCTTGACGATGGGGGCATACGGTATGGCGAATGAACGGATGGCGGAGCTGGGCAATCATCGCTCGGTGATCCGGGAAATCTTTGAATACGGCAACCGCCGGCGGGCGGAGATCGGGGCGGAAAATGTGTTTGATTTCAGTCTCGGCAACCCCAGCATTCCTGCCCCGGCGGCGGTGACGGCGGCGTTGGAGCGGCTGGTGCGGGAGACCGACCCGGTGGCGCTCCACGGCTATACCTCTGCTCCCGGCGCGCCGGCGGTGCGGGAGAAGATCGCGGCGGTCATCCGGCAGCGGTTCGGGGTGGCCGCGGATAAGGACGACCTGTATCTCACCTGCGGGGCGGCGGCATCGCTGACCATTGCGCTGAAGGCGCTCATCACCCCCGGCGAACAGGTCATCTGTCCCGCCCCCTTCTTCCCGGAATACCGGGTGTTTGCGGAAACGGCGGGGGCGGAGTTTATCACCGTTCCCTGCTGGATGGGGGATTTTCAGCCGGATGTGGCGGCGCTGGAGCGGGCGGTGACGGAAAAGACCCGGGTGCTGCTGCTCAATTCCCCCAACAATCCCACCGGGGCGGTGTATACCGAGGAAATATTGCGGGCGCTGGCGGCGATGCTGGAGGAGAAACAGGCGGCCTACGGGCACCCCATCTACATTCTGGCGGACGAGCCCTATCGGGAGCTGGCGTATGACGGGGAGGTGCCCTATATCCCGGCGCTGTATGCCAATACGCTGGTGTGCTATTCCTACAGCAAGTCCTTTTCCCTGCCGGGGGAGCGGATCGGCTATATTTTCGTGCCGTCGATGGCTGCGGACGCCCGCGAGGTATATGCGGCGGTGTGCGGCGCCGGGCGGGCGCTGGGTTATGTGTGCGCCCCCAGTCTGCTGCAATACACGGTGGGGGCGTGTGCGGCGCTGCTGCCGGATATTTCCGTCTATCGGCAGAACCGGGATCGGCTCTATGGAGCACTGACCGCTTGCGGCTATACGGTGACCCCGCCGGCGGGGGCGTTTTATCTGTTTGTGAAAGCCCCGGAGCCGGATGCCTATGCGTTCTGCGAGCGGGCGAAGCAGTTTGAGCTGCTGCTGGTGCCGGGGGACGATTTCGGCTGCCCCGGCTATGTGCGGATCGCCTATTGCGTCGCCCCGGAAACCATCGAGGGGGCGTTGCCCCGCTTTAAGGCATTGGCGGAAACCTATGCGAACAGGGAGAGTGCGGTATGACAGAGCTGGAAAGCGCCCGACTGGCGATCAACGACATTGATAAGGCGATGGCGCAGCTGTTTGAGCAGCGTATGGCGGCGGTGCGCACCGTGGCGCAGTATAAGAAAGCCAACGGGGTGCGGGTGTTTGACGCCGCCCGGGAGGCGGAGGTCATCCGCCGCAATGCGGAGCTGGTGGCGGATGAGGCGCTGCGCCCCTACTATGTGGATTTTCTGCGCAGCACCATGGAGGTGTCCAAGGCGTACCAGCACCGGCTGCTGGAGGGGATGCGGGTGGCATACAGCGGCGTGGAGGGCGCTTTTGCCAACATCGCCGCCAACCGGGTGTTCCCCGACGCCATTGCCGTGCCCCATGGGGATTTCAAGGCCGCCTACGATGCCGTGGTGAACGGCGCCTGCGATTGTGTGATCCTGCCTATTGAGAACAGCTATAACGGCGATGTGGGGCAGGTGATGGATCTGGCGTTCTTCGGTCCGCTGTATATCAACGGCATCTACGACATTGAGGTGGTGCAGAATCTGCTGGCGGTGAAAGGTACCACCATGGACGAGGTGAAACGGGTGGTGAGCCATCCCCAGGCGCTGGGGCAGTGTGCCGCCTATATCCGCCGCCACGGCTTTGAGCCGGTGGAGGCGGTGAATACCGCCGTCGCCGCCCGTCAGGTGGCGGAATGGGGGCGGCACGATACCGCCGCCATCGGCAGCGATGAGGCTGCCGCCAAATTCGGGCTGAAAAAGCTGGAGGCCCACATCAACGAGAGCGGCAACAACACCACCCGCTTTGCAGTGTTCTCCAAGACCCCGAAAGCCCCCGGAAAGGCGGATAACCAGTTTATCATGCTTTTCACCGTCGCCAACGAGGCGGGGGCGCTGGGCGAAGCGGTGGCAACCATCGGTCAGTATGGCTTTAACCTGCGGGCGCTGAAAAGCCGCCCCACCAAGGAACTGATCTGGAGCTATTACTTCTATGCCGAGGGGGAGGGCAACATCCACAGCGACAAGGGACGGGAGATGCTGCGCTGTCTCAAGGAGAAATGCAGCACCATCCGCATCGTGGGCAGTTTTGAAAAGGAGATTGTCCTTAAGGGCGAGGACGATTGAGTCCCCGCAGCAATTCCGTCAGCAGGGAGGAGTACAGGCTATGGTCTTAACGGTGAAAACCGCCGGGGGCAGCTATCCCATCCATCTGGAGCGGGGGGGCTTGTCCCGGGTGGGAGAGTATTTCCGGCTGGAGCGGCAGGCGCTGATCGTCACCGACGACGGGGTGCCCGCCGCCTATGCCGGGGCGGTGGCGGCGGCGTGCAGTCATCCTGCGGTGGTGACGCTGCCCCAGGGGGAGCCCACGAAATGTATGGCGCAATACACCCGGCTTTTGCAGGAGATGGCGCAGCGCCGGTTCACCCGCACCGATTGCGTGGTGGCGGTGGGCGGCGGCGTGATGGGCGATCTGGCGGGCTTTGCCGCCGCCACCTATATGCGGGGAATTGATTTTTACAATATCCCCACCACGGTGCTGTCCCAGGTGGATTCCTCCATCGGCGGCAAGGTGGCGGTGGATTTTGAGGGCTATAAAAATCTGGTGGGAGCGTTTTATCCGCCCCGGGCGGTGCTGATCGACCCGGATACGCTGCACACCCTCCCGCCCCGGCAGATTGCCAACGGGCTGGCGGAGGCGGTGAAAATGTCCCTCACCAGCGATCCGGCGCTGTTTGCGCTGTTTGAAACGGCGGATGCAGGAGAAAACATCGACCAAATCATCGAAGCCTCCCTGCGCATCAAGCGGCAGGTGGTGGAGCAGGACGAAAAAGAGGGCGGTCTGCGGAAAATTCTCAATTTTGGCCATACGCTGGCCCACGCCATCGAGAGCGAGTGCGGTATGACCACCCTCTACCACGGGGAATGTGTGGCGCTGGGGATGCTGCCCATGTGCGCCCCGGCGGTGCGGCAGCGGCTGCTGCCGGTGCTGGAAAAGCTGAGGCTGCCCACCACCTTTTCCGGGGAAAAGGAACGGCTCATCGACGCCATGCGCCACGATAAAAAGCTGGCGGGGGGCGACATTACGGTGGTGTATGTGCCGGCGGTGGGGCAATGGGAGCTGCAGACCCTGCCGTTTGATGCATTTGCTGACCGGATCCGGGAGGTATTGCCATGAAAAACGTGCTGGGCACCCATCTGACCCTGACCCTCTATGGCGAGAGCCACGGGGCGGCGGTGGGCGCCGTGCTGGATGGGCTGGCGCCGGGGCTGCCGGTGGAGGAGGACTATATCCGGGCGCAGCTGAGCCTGCGCCGCCCGGTGGGGGATATTTCCACCCCCCGGCAGGAGCCGGACCGGTTCGTCATCGACAGCGGGGTGTATCGGGGCAAGACCACCGGCACGCCCCTGAGCATTCGGATTCCTAATGAGAATGTGCGCTCCGGGGATTACAGCGCTATGGAGCATATTGCCCGTCCGGGGCATGCGGACTATACCGGCTATGTGAAATACCGGGGCTGTAACGACCCCCGGGGCGGCGGGCATTTCAGCGGCCGGGTGACGGCGGCGCTGGTGGCGGCGGGCGCTATCGTGCGCTATGCATTGGAGCAAAAGGGCATCGTCATTGCCAGCCACATCGCTCGTCTGGGGGGCATTGACGACCGGGCTTTTTCCGATTGGAGCGCCGACGCGGCGGCGCTGAACGGGCGCCCCTTTGCCGTGCTGGATACGGCGGCGGGGGAGCGGATGCAGGCGTGTATCCGCGCCGCCCGGGCAGCGGGCGACAGCGTGGGCGGCGTGCTGGAGACGGCGGCGCTGGGGATGCCCGCCGGGGTGGGGGAACCCTGGTTCTCCTCGGTGGAGAGCGTGCTGAGCGCCGCTCTGTTCGCCATCCCCGCCGTCAAGGGCGTGGAGTTTGGGGACGGCTTTGCCCTGTGCGACCGCCGGGGCAGCGAGGCGAACGACCCCTTCCGTATGGCGGGGGCGCAGGTGGTGACGGTCACCAACCATAACGGCGGCGTGAACGGCGGCATCACCAACGGGATGCCGGTGACCTTCCGCACGGCGGTGAAGCCCACCCCCACCATCGGGCGGGAGCAGGAAACGGTGGATTTTGCCGCCGGAGCGGACACCACGCTGCAGGGCAAGGGGCGGCATGACCCCTGTATCGTCCACCGGGCGCGGGTCGTGGTGGACAACGTGACGGCGCTGGTGCTGGCGGATTTACTGATGGGGCGCTACGGCACGGATTGGCTGGCGTAAAAAGCGCCGGAGGAGAGCCTGCCGGGTGACGGCGGCGCAGAAAGGGATGGTCGGATCGTGGAATACGGGTGTATCGGAAAAAAGCTGGGACACAGCTTTTCCAAAATCGTGCATAATCAGCTGGCGGACTATCCCTATGAACTGGTGGAAATTCCGCCGGAGGCGCTGGATGGGTTTATGCGTCGGGCGGATTTTAAGGCGATCAATGTCACCATTCCTTACAAGGAGGCGGTGATCCCCTATCTGGATGAGGTGAGCGACACCGCCCGGCAGATCGGGGCGGTGAACACCATCGTGCGGCGGGACGGCAGGCTGTACGGCTATAATACCGATATGGCGGGGATGACGGCGCTGCTGCGGCGGCAGGGGGTGTCCCTTGCCGGCAAAAAGGTGCTGGTCGCCGGCAGCGGCGGCACATCCAAGACGGCGGTAGCCACCGCCCGGGCGCTGGGGGCGGCGCAGGTGGTGCGCCTGTCCCGCACCGCCCGGGAGGATGCGGTGACCTATGCCGCCGCCCCCCGGCTCCACGGGGATGCCCAGGCGCTCATCAACACCACCCCCTGCGGGATGTATCCCCATCTGGGGGGGATGGCGCTGGAATTGGACGATTACCCGGCGCTGACCTCGGTGACGGATGCGGTGTATAATCCCCTGCGTCCGGCGCTGGTGGTGGAAGCCCGGCGGCGGGGGCTGAATGCCAGCGGCGGGCTGTATATGCTGGTGGCGCAGGCTGCCTATGCGGTGGAGAAATTCATCGGCAAGCCGGTGTCGGACGAGGCAATCGAGCGGGTATTTACTGCGATTGAAACGGATAAGCGCAATCTGGTGCTGATCGGGATGCCCGGCTGCGGCAAGACCACCCTGGGGCAGCGGGCGGCGGCGGTGCTGGGTAAGCGGTTTTTGGATTCGGATGTAGAGATTGAGGCGCAGACCGGGCGCACCCCGGCGGAGTGGATCGCCGCCGCGGGGGAGCCGGCGTTCCGCCGGGTGGAGGCGGAGGTGATCGCCCGTCTGGCGGCGGAGCAGTCCGCCGTGATCGCTACCGGCGGCGGGGCTATCCTTGATCCGGAGAATATCCGGCTCCTGCGGGAGAACGGCACCTTGATCTTCATAGACCGTCCGCCGGAGCGGCTGGCGGTCACGGCGGACCGCCCCCTGTCGGCGACTCGGGCGCTGCTGGCGCAGCGGTATCGGGAGCGCTATCCCCTCTATCGGGCGGCGGCGGATGCCGTGCTGGCGGCGGTGGACAGCCGGGAGGACAACGTGCAGGCGCTGACGGCGCTGTGGCGGCAGACGACGATGTAGGAAAGGGGGAAAACCCGATGAAAATTCTTGTCATTAACGGACCGAATCTCAATATGCTGGGGATTCGGGAGCCGGGCATCTATGGGCAGGAGAGCTATCCCGCCCTGTGCGAGCGGGTGCGGCAATATGCCGCCGCCCACGGAGCGACGGTGCGGCTGTACCAGTCCAACCATGAGGGCGATCTGGTGGATGCCATCCAGAGCGCCTATGGGGAGGCGGATGGCATCGTGATTAACCCCGGAGCGTATACCCATACCAGCATTGCCCTGCTGGATGCCGTCAAGGCGGTGGGCATTCCCACGGTGGAGGTGCATATCTCC
The DNA here is from genome assembly GCA_002431285.1 of Ruminococcaceae bacterium UBA5905. GTDB lineage: Bacteria > Bacillota > Clostridia > Oscillospirales > Acutalibacteraceae > UBA5905. Next base: position 16,909 of record DJEF01000029.1, read on the forward strand.
GATGTGGCGGCACGGGAGGACTTCCGGCAGGTGAGCTATATCCGGGCGGCGTGTGTGAAAACCATCTGCGGACACGGCACAGCGGGGTATACCGAGGCGATGCAGTATCTGCTGGACAACTACGGAGATAAGACATGACAGTGACGATTCATCCCGGACGGGCGCGGGGAACCGTGGCGGCGCCCCCCTCCAAGAGTATGGCGCACCGGTATCTCATCGGCGGGGCGCTGTCGGCGGGCAGCACCGTGCAGGGGGTGTCCGGCTCCGAGGACATGGGGGCGACGCTGGACTGTCTGGCGGCTTTGGGCGCCGCTGTTTCCCGGCAGGGAGATACGGTGACGCTGGGGGGCGCTGACCCCCGGCGGGGGGCGGCGCAGACCCTTTGCTGCCGGGAATCCGGCAGCACCCTGCGGTTTCTTATTCCTCTCTGTCTGCTGGGTACAGAGCCGGTGACCCTCATCGGCAGCCCCCGGCTCCTGCAGCGCTCGCTGGGGGTATATGAGGAGCTGTGCGCCGGGCGGGGGCTGTTTTTCCGGGCGGAGGAACAGTCCGTGACGGTGCGGGGACCGCTCCCCGCCGGAGATTATCGGGTGCGGGGAGATGTGTCCAGCCAGTTCATCAGCGGGCTGCTGTTTGCGCTGCCTCTGCTGGCGGGGGACAGCACCCTGGAGATTGTGGGCGGGCTGGAAAGCGCCGCTTATGTGGATATGACCCTGCGGGCGATGGCGGCTTTTGGCGTGACGGTGGAGCGGGATACCCCGCTGCATATGCGGGTCCCCGGCGGGCAGACCTATGCTCCCCGCCGGCTGACGGTGGAGGGGGATTATTCCAACGCCGCCTTTCTGGAGGGGCTGAACCTGCTGGGGGGCGCGGTGACGGTGACCGGGCTGCCGGAGCATACCGCTCAGGGGGACGCTGTCTATCGGCAGTGGTATCCGCTGCTGGCGGCGGGCTGCCCCACGCTGGATATTGCCGACTGTCCCGATCTGGGACCGGTGCTGCTGGCGCTGGGGGCGGCGCTCCATGGGGTGCGGCTCACCGGCACCCGGCGGCTGCGCATCAAGGAGAGCGACCGGGGCCACGCCATGGCGCAGGAGCTGGCGAAGCTGGGTGTTGGCTGCACGGTGGAGGAAAACGTCATCACCGTCTCGCCGGGGGCGCTCCATGCCCCCGCCGTGCCGCTGGACGGTCATAACGACCACCGCATCGTCATGGCGCTGAGCCTGCTCTGCACCGTGACGGGCGGCTCCATCGCCGGAGCGCAGGCGGTGGCAAAGAGCTTTCCGGATTATTTTGAACGGCTGGCTGCCTTGGGCGTGCCGGTGACGGAGGATACCCCATGAAATTGGAAAAAACGATGCACATACTCATCGTCGGCTTGGGGCTGCTGGGTGGCAGCTATGCCGAGGGGCTGACCGCCCGGGGCTACCGGGTGGACGCCATCACGAAGGATCAGTCCTCGGTGGATTTTGCGCTGGAAAAGGGCATTGTCCGCACCGCCACCACCCGGGTCGATCCGGCACTGGTGGTGGCGGCGGATGTGGTGGTGTTTGCGCTGTATCCCCATGTGCTGTTGGAATGGCTGGAGCAATACCAGATGTTGCTCAAGCCCGGCGCCATCCTCACCGATGTGACCGGCGTCAAGGGCTGCATCGTCGGGCGGGTGCAGGGGATGCTGCGCCCGGATGTGGAGTTTATCGCCGCCCACCCCATGGCGGGGCGGGAGGTCTGCGGGGTGGAAAACAGCACCGCCTCCATCTTCCGGGGCGCTAACTATATTGTGGTGCCCACGGAGCGGAACACCCCCGCCGCCATTGAGCTGTGCCGGAATCTGGGGGAGGCGCTGGGCTTTGCCCGGGTGTCGGAGCTGTCGGTGGGGATGCACGACGATATGATCGCCTTTCTGTCTCAGCTGACCCACTGTATCGCCGTGTCCCTTATGTGCTGCAACAACACCCCCGGGCTGGAGGATTATACCGGCGACTCCTTCCGGGATCTGACCCGTATCGCCCGCATCAACGACGAGATGTGGAGCGAGCTGTTTCTGGATAACCGCCCGGCGCTGCTGGGGGAAATGGACCGGTTCCGGGATAGCTTTAATCAGTTATATGACCGTATTGCCGCCGGGGATCGGGAGGGCATCCGGGAGATGATGCGCCTGTCCACCCAGCGCCGTAAACGGTTCGATAAACAAGTCTGATCGGAGGAAATGACCATGAATATGACCTTTAAGCGCAAGTTACCCATCCCCATGGAGATCAAGAAGATGTACCCCCTCACCGACGAGCTGGCGGCGGTCAAGGCCGCCCGGGACGAGGAGCTGAAGCGCATTTTCGAGGGAAAATCCCGGAAATTTGTGCTGGTGATCGGCCCCTGCTCGGCGGATAGCCGGGAGCCGGTGCTGGAATACATTTCCCGCCTGTGCCGGGTGCAGGAGCAGGTGAAGGACAAGCTGCTGATCGTGCCCCGTATCTATACCAACAAGCCCCGCACTACCGGGGACGGCTATAAGGGGATGCTCCACCAGCCCAACCCGGACGAGACCCCGGATATGCTCAAGGGTATCGTCGCCATCCGGGAGCTGCATATGGCGGCGCTGAAAGACTATGGCTTTTCCAGCGCCGACGAGATGCTGTATCCCGATAACCACCGGTATCTGTCCGACCTGCTCAGCTATGTGGCGGTGGGCGCCCGGTCGGTGGAGAACCAGCAGCATCGGCTCACCGCCAGCGGATTGGACATTCCGGTGGGGATGAAGAACCCCACCAGCGGCGATCTGACGGTGATGATGAATTCCATCACCGCCGCCCAGCACAGCCACACCTTCATTTACCGCGGCTGGGAGGTAGTCAGCCAGGGGAATCTCTATGCTCATGCCATTCTGCGGGGGTATACGGACTTTGCGGGCAAGAGCGTGTCCAACTATCACTATGAGGATCTGGTGAAGCTGCACGACGCCTATGCCGCTTCCGGACTGAAGAATCCCGCTGCCATCATCGACACCAACCATGCCAACTCCGGCAAGAAGTATCTGGAGCAGATCCGCATCGCCAAGGACGTGGTGTACAGCTGCAACCACAATGAGGATATCCGCTCCATGGTGAAGGGTCTGATGATCGAAAGCTATCTGGTGGATGGCGCTCAGAAGATCGGGGAGCACGTATTCGGCCAGTCCATCACCGATCCGTGCCTGGGCTGGGATAAGACGGAGCAGCTCATTTTCGAGATCGCCGACACCCTGCGGTGAGACGGTACGCAGCGCACACCGTGACGGCGCTGCGGATAGCAGCGGCGGGAGTACTGCTGGTGCTATCGCCGGATACGGCGGCGTTTTGGCTGGTTTACGGCCTGGCTGGGGTCAGCGATGTGCTGGATGGGTTCTTGGCCCGACGGCTGCACACGGACAGTCGATGGGGGGAACGGCTGGACAGTCTTGCGGATGGGGCGCTGCTGCTGGTATGCGCCTGCCGTTTGCTGCCGACCTGGAATATTCCCCGGTGGCTATGGATAGGGATAGGTGCTGTGGGTCTGCTGCGGGTGGTGAACCTGTGGCGCGCCCATCAGCGACTGGGCGAATGGCGTTGTCTCCACACCGGGTGGAATCGGGTGACGGGACTGTTGCTGTTCCTGCTACCGCCGCTGGTGGGGTGGCGAGGATTTACCGCCTGTGCGGCGGCGGTGTGTCTGATCGCCGCTGTTGCTGCAATGGAGGAGGGGCGGCGGATCTCCATCGGAAAAGGATAACAAAACAAAGCTGAGGGCTGCCGCGCCATGTGCGGCAGCCCTCAGGTGTTATAGTGAATCCAGCCAGTCGGAAATTTGCGGCAACAAATATACAAGAGCAAATAGAGAAATGAACGCCAGAAGAACCAAGAAGATCACCAAAGCAGGGGGGACAGGTTTTTTCCTTTGGCTTTTGGTGACAGGAACCGAATAGGGCGGGATAAAAACGGGTATGGGTGCGGTATTTCCGGTGTTGGGCACAGGTGCCGCTGTCTCCGAAAAATGATGCACCCGCGCCGGAGGGGTCTCCAGTGCTTCGGTCAGCCGTTTTTGAATGTAATCCGGCTGTACTCCATACGATGTCCATAAGGTTACCAGCGGCAGACCCGCCTCTTCGCAGATTTGCCGCACCTTTTTGTCCCGTTCCCGTCGGTCGGCGCTCTGGTGGGTCTGGTCGTTGATCTCGACGGCGATCTTTGGGGTGTAATTCCCGTCGGTCACCATAAAGTCCACATTGCGGAACAGTTCGTTACAGAACCGGGCATGGTCGGTGCGCTCGATGACCGCCGCCAGATTGATCTGGGGATAGACGTGGTATTCCGGGGGCAGCGCCGCCTGTATCGCGGTAAAATAGTTCTGCTCGTTGGCGGAAATCAGCCGCTTTCTCAGCTTGTATAGGTAGGGTATGTCGGGAGCGGCGGCTGCCGATGTGCCCTCGGTCGTCTCTCCCGCAGGTGCAGCCGGACAGGGAGAGTCGGTGCGGTGCCACCGTCCGCATTGCCCGCATTTGGTGACCAAGCCCTGTTCTTTCAGCCGATTACAGATTTTACATAGCGGATATTTTCCGCTTTTGGCGCCGCAGACCTGGCAGTGCATGGTTCCAACTCCTTCCACTTTTGCAGGATATAGTATACACTGATGCCGGAATGGTTGTCAAGGTAAAATCCCCTCTGTACAAACCGTGTTTTATCCGCTATAATAGAGCCATACTTATACGGGAAGGTGATTGTGTGAAACTCAACTACAAGCGCACGATTCTGGTGGGCTTTGCCTTTTTCCTCATCTGCACATTCTGGCAAGCCTACGATACCATCATTCCGAAAATTCTGACCGACCGGTTCGGGCTGCCCCAAGCCTGGTCGGGCATCGTCATGGCGCTGGATAACATTCTGGCGTTGTTTATGCTGCCCCTGTTCGGCTCCCTGTCGGATAAGTGCCACACCCGTATGGGCAAGCGCAAGCCCTTTGTGCTGGCGGGCACGGTGGTGGCGGTGGCGGCGTTTATGCTGCTGACGGTAGCGGACAGCGCGCAGCTGTCCATGATCCGGGAGGTCACCGAGGTGGACGCGTCGAAGCCCGCTTACAGCCAGGCGCTCAGCACCGTGTATTCTCAAGTGGCGGAGCGGGAGCTGAGCACCCCCGACGGTAAGCGGTTCTGCCTGTCCGAGCGGTATACGGCGGAGGAGTTTGCCGCCATCCGCCCCACGGTGACGGAGGCGCGGATCGCCGCCGAGCGGACGATCGAGGTGACGAACCGGGACACCGGAGAGAGCCTGAAAATCCAATCCCCCTATAAGACTCATATTGTTACCTATGATGGGGCGGCATTTTTCCTGCGGGATCGGGAAACAGAGCTGGATACCCCCATCGGGGATACGCTGACGGTGGACGGCGAGTCGCTGTCCCTGTCTGCGCTGTGCGCCGCCGGAGGGGCGGATGAGGCGCATGGGGTGTCCGCCTTCGCGGCGGCGACCAATGCGGTATACACCAACTACGTGGTGCCCGCTCGCCAGTCCTATATTCACACGCTGACGGTGCAGAATCCCGCCCACCTCATCCGGTTTATGCTGATTCTGGTGGTGGTGCTGGCGGCGATGTCGGTGTTCCGCTCGCCGGCGGTGGCGCTGATGCCGGATGTGACGGTGAAGCCCCTGCGCTCCAAGGCAAACGCCATCATCAATCTGATGGGAACGCTGGGCGGTATCTGCGTGCTGGTGCTGGGGATGGGCTTTGCCTTTAACAACAGCGCCGTTGCCAACACCTTCCGCCCCTCCTACGGCTTTTTCGGGGTGGTCAGCGGCATTATGTTGGCGGCGCTGGCGGTGTTTATGCTGACCGTGCGGGAACGGAAATGGGCGGCGGAGATGGAGGCGGAGACCGCCCGGCTGGAGGCGGCGGGCGAAGCCCCCGCCGAGGAGGATCGCTCCGGCGACCGCAAGCTGTCCCGGGGGGAGCGGGCGTCGCTGCTGCTGATTCTGGCGTCGGTGGCACTGTGGTATTTCGGCTACAACGCCGTCACCTCCAAATACTCCGTCTATGCCACCAATGTGCTGGATCTGGATTACAGCGCCACTCTGCTGATCGCCAATGCGGCGGCGGTGCTGTCCTATATTCCGGTGGGCTTTATCTCCTCCCGCATCGGACGGAAAAAGTCCATTCTGGCAGGGGTGGCTATGCTGGCGGTGGCGTTTGGAGCAGCCTGCTTTGTGCGGGTCGGCTCCAGCCCGCTGATTATGAACGCCACCTTTGCGCTGGCAGGTATCGGCTGGGCATCCATCAATGTCAACTCCTTCCCCATGGTGGTGGAGCTGTCCACCGGCAGCAATGTGGGACGCTACACCGGCTATTATTATGCCGCCAGTATGGCGGCGCAGGCGCTGACCCCGTTCCTGTCGGGTCTGTTTATGGATCATCTGGGTATGACGGCGCTGTTCCCCTATGCCACGGTGTTTGTGGCGCTGTCTTTCCTGACCATGCTGTGTGTGCGCCACGGCGACTCCAAGCCCCTGCCGAAAGGCTCGGTGCTGGAGCAGCTGGATGTGGGCGACGATTGACCGAAAGGGTGAAAATAAGCCATGTGGATTGCAATATGTGTGCTGATTTTGCTGGTGTTGGCGCTGCTGTTTCTGGAAATGCCCGCTCTGCGGCGGCATCCCGCCCGGGCGCATATGCAGGGGCGGTATATTGCCCATCGGGGGCTGCACGATCAGACCCCGGAAACGCCGGAAAACTCCCTGGCGGCTTTTCGGGCGGCGGTGGAGCGGGGCTATGCCATTGAAAACGATATTCACCTCACCGCCGATGGGCAGGTGGTGGTGTTCCACGACGACACTCTGGACCGGATGTGCGGGGTGCCGGGGCGTCCGGAGGAGAAAACGCTGGCGCAGCTGAAGGAGCTGTCGCTGGCGGGCACGGGGGAAAAAATTCCCACGTTGCAGGAATGCTTGGATGTGGTGGACGGGCAGGTGCCGCTGCTCATTGAATTCAAGTGCGGCACGGTGGAGGGTGCCCGGCAGCTGTGTGCCGCCGCCGACGCCATTCTGACCGGCTACAAGGGCGAATATTGGGTGCAGTCCTTTTATCCCTTTGTGCTGCAATGGTATAAGCGTCACCGCCCGGATATCTGCCGGGGGCAGCTGTCCGCCGGATTTTATCACGATGCGTTGTCCCACCGGCTGCTGGGGTGTCTGCTGTTCAACTGTCTGGGACGGCCGGATTTCATTTCCTATGAGCATAGCAACGCCGGAAATGGGTTCCTGCGGCTGAATATCCGCTTGGGGGCGCTGCCGGTGTGTTGGACGCTCCGCTCTCCGGAGGAGCTGGAGCGGGCAAGGCGGGTGTTCCGCACATACATTTTTGAGTTGTTTATTCCGCAATAAGGTGCGCGGGACTGCACCGGTGACGGAAACCCCGGCTTGCAACCTCTTGCATGGCGTGGTATACTATAAGGTAGCTCGTCCGAACGAGCGGAAATTGCAGAAAAGAGTGATCGTATATGACGAAAATTGATGTGTTCTCCGGCTTTTTGGGCGCCGGAAAGACCACACTGATCAAAAAGCTGATCGCCGAGGCCTATACGGGTGAAAAGCTGGTGTTGATCGAGAACGAATTCGGCGAGATCGGCATCGACGGCGGATTCCTCAAGGAGGCCGGTATCGAGATCACCGAGATGAATTCCGGCTGCATCTGCTGCAGTCTGGTGGGGGATTTTACCAAGGCGCTGGAAAAGGTGCTGGAGGAGCTGCACCCGGATCGGATCCTCATTGAGCCGTCCGGCGTGGGCAAGCTCAGCGACGTGATCCGGGCGGTGCGCAAGGTGGAAAGCCCGGAGGTGGCGCTCAATTCCTTTACCACAGTGGCAGATGCCACTAAATGTAAGATGTATATGAAAAATTTCGGCGAGTTCTATAACGATCAGGTGGAGCATGCCGGGTGCATCGTGCTCAGCCGTACCGACGGTATGAGTGAGGAAAAGCGGGAGGCTTGTGTGGCGCTGCTGCGGGAGCGCAACCCGGATGCGGTGATCGTCACCACCCCCTGGCCGCAGCTGGACGGCAGCCGGATTTTGGCGGCGATGGAGCGCAAGGACACCCTCAAGGAGGCACTGGAAAAGCTGGCCGAGGAGGATGTCTGCCCGGTATGCGGTCATCATCATGATCATGACGAGGATGAGCACGAGCATGAACATCATCATCACCACGACGAGGATGAGGATGAGCACGAGCACCATCATCACCACGATCACGACGAAGACGAGGATGAACACGAGCATCATCACCATCACGACGAGGATGAGGACGAACACGAGCATCATCACCATCATGACCACGATGAGGACGGTTGCTGCTGCGGGCATGACCATGATCATGAGCATCACCACCATCATCATGCGGACGAGGTGTTCACCAGCTGGGGTGTGGAAACGACCCTGACCTTCACCGCCGCCGGAATTCAGCAGGCGCTGGAGGCGTTGGCGCAGACGGACAAGTACGGCACGGTGCTGCGGGCGAAGGGTATTGTCGCCGGCGAGGGCGGTCAATGGATCCACTTCGACTATGTGCCGGGGGCGCCGGATGTGCGTACCGGCGGCGCGGATGTGATCGGCCGGCTGTGCGTGATCGGCTCCAAGCTGAATAAGCCGGCGCTGGCGGCGCTGTTCCATGTGCCCTATACGGAGGAAAACTGATATGGAAATTCCGGTGTATCTGTTTACCGGCTTTCTGGAGTCCGGCAAGACCAGTTTCATTCAGGAAACGCTGGAGGATAAGCGCTTCAATAAAGGCGAGCGGACGCTGGTGCTGCTGTGTGAGGAGGGCGAGGTGGAGCTGGAGCCCTCCAAATATCCGGGGAAGAACGTGTACATCGAGACGGTGGAGGAGCCGTCTCAGCTGACGGCGGAGACTCTCGCCGGATGGCAGAAGCAGCATCGGGCGCAGCGGGTCATCATCGAATATAACGGTATGTGGCTGCTGCAAACGCTGTTTGATGCCATGCCCGCCGACTGGACCATCTATCAGGAGCTGATGTTCGCGGATGCCAACACCTTTCTGAGCTATAACGCCAATATGCGGGGTCTGGTGGTGGATAAGCTGAACACCCCCGAATTGGTGGTGTTCAACCGGATGCCCAAGGATATGGACAAGCTGCCTCTGCACAAGATCGTGCGGGGGATCAGCCGCCGTCCGGAGATCGCCTACGACCACGGCGGGGACGATGTGGAATACGACGACATCGAGGATCCGCTTCCCTTCGACGTGAATGCCCCGGTGATCGAGATCGCGGACAGTGACTATGCCCTGTGGTATCGGGATCTGTCGGAAAATATGGATGCATATAAGGGGAAAACCGTGCAATTCAAGGGCCAGGTGGTGCAGGATAAGACCGTTCCGGCGGGCTGCTTCATCATTGGGCGGCCGCTGATGACCTGCTGCGTGGAGGACATTCGCTTCGCGGGGCTTGCCTGCGAATGGCCGGATGCGGCGCAGCTGCCCCTCAAGGCCTGGGTGCAGGTGCGGGCGACTCTGTCGGTGCGCAAGCACCCCTGTTACGGGCGGGTCGGCCCGGTGCTGACGGCGGTCGCGGTGGAAAAAGCCGAGGCTCCCGAGAAAGAAGTGGCCACATTCTACTAAAATCTCGCTACTCAATCGGCGAAATGTGACAAATCATTACATTTTAGTGATTTTATGCGATAAAGTATTGACAATCCCGCAGGAGGGTGTATAATACACTCAAACCTGCGGGGTTGTTATTTTTACTGAAAGGCGGCGACGGCAGCATGGCACGATTTACTCGATTTACGTATGCCTATGCGTATATGCACAGCCGGATGGGTCGCCTGCAGCCGCAGCAGAAGGGGCGCTGAGTCAGCGTACCCGGTGGGAGCGATCCATTCGGCGGAGTGCATCCGTTGGATGGGTCTTTTTTGTTTTTGTCTGCTGTCCGTTCCTCCGGGGGCGGATGAAAATAAGAAGCATTGAGTGGAAAGGAAGCGTTTTTCAATGAAAAAGAGTATGGCATTGGTTTTGGCATTGGCACTGGCGCTGGGCGTATTGCTGTGCGGCTGCGGCGGCCAGACGAGCAAGTATACGGTGGGGATCTGTCAGCTGGCGCAGCATCCGGCGCTGGATGCGGCCACCGAGGGCTTCAAGGAGGCGCTGAAAGCCGAATTGGGCGAGGATGTGTCCATTCTGGAGCAGAATGCCTCCGGCGAGGCCAACAACTGCTCCACCATCATCAACGGATTCGTGTCCAAAAAGGTCGATCTGATCATGGCGAATGCGACCTCGCCTCTGCAGGCGGCGGCTTCCGCCACCTCCACCATCCCGGTGCTGGGTACTTCTGTGACGGATTACGCCACGGCGCTGGAGATCAAGGACTGGACCGGCACGGTGGGCACCAATGTGTCCGGCACCTCCGATCTGGCGCCGCTGGATCAGCAGGCGGCAATGATCAAGGAATGGTTCCCCGATAAAAAGACGGTGGGGCTGCTCTACTGCTCCGCTGAGGCTAACAGCCAGTATCAGGTGGATGTGATGACCGCAGAGCTGACCAAGCTGGGCTATACCTGCACGCCCTATACCTTCACCGATTCCAACGATGTGGCCTCTGTGACCCAGAAGGCCTGCGGCGAGGTGGACGTGATCTACATTCCCACCGACAATACGGCGGCCAACAATACCGAGGCCATCGCCAACGTGGTGCTGCCCGCCAAGGTGCCGGTGATCGCCGGTGAGGCCGGCATCTGCTCCGGCTGCGGCGTGGCGACCCTGTCCATCGACTATAAGGATCTGGGCATCGCCACCGGCAAGATGGCGGCCAAGATTCTCAAGGGTGAGGCGGATGTGAAAACCATGCCGGTGGAGTATGCCACGAAGTTTACCAAACTCTACAACAAGGATAACTGCGAAAAGCTGGGTCTGACCGCTCCCGAGGGCTATACGGTGCAGGAGTGATCTCCACCGCCGGAAAATAATCGAAGAACGGGGTTTTATACGCATGGAGTTTTTATTGTCCTTTGTCAATTCACTGCCTGGTGCGGTGGCACAGGGGCTGGTGTGGGCGGTCATGGCCATCGGCGTGTATCTGACTTTTCGCATTCTGGATGTGGCAGACCTGACGGT
>DJEF01000029.1:28097-28646 GCA_002431285.1 Ruminococcaceae bacterium UBA5905
TGTGTGCGTCATGCTGATCCGGGCCGGTTGGAATACCTGGCTGGCGATGCTGTGTGCCTTTGCTGCGGGGCTCTTGGCCGGTCTGGCGACGGGACTGTTCCATACCCGCTGCGGGATACCGGCAATTCTCGCCGGTATCCTCACCCAGCTGGCGCTGTATTCTGTCAATCTGCGGATCATGAGCAACAAATCCAATCAGCCGCTGAGCGTGGATAAATACCATTTGCTGGTGTCTCAGCGGTATGTGGGGGATGCGGCCTGGAACAATCCGCTGCTGATCCTGTTGGTGGTGCTGGCGGTGCTGATCGCGGTGCTGTACTGGTTTTTCGGCACCGAGCTTGGCAGTTCTCTGCGGGCCACCGGCGCCAATTCCCACATGGCGCGGGCGCAGGGCATTAATACCAACCGCAACATCGTGCTGGGGCTGATGCTGTCCAACGGCTTTGTGGCGCTGTCCGGCGCTCTGCTGTCCCAGTATCAGGGCTCGGTGGATGTGAACATGGGGCGCGGTGCCATCGTGATCGGGCTGGCGGCGGTGATCATCGGCGA
>DJEF01000010.1:0-244 GCA_002431285.1 Ruminococcaceae bacterium UBA5905
AGGATAAGAACCTGTGGCACCTGTCCCATGAGGGCATGGATCTGGAAGATACCGGCAACGAGCCCCAGTACGAAAAGCCCGGATTCCTGGAGATGGGCGTGTCGCCCATCGACGCCCCCGATGTGCCTACCTATATTACGCTGGAATTTGAAAAGGGCGTGCCCACGGCGCTGGATGGGGTGAAGATGACCGCCAAGGAGATCATCCTGAAATTAAACGAGCTGGGCGGCGCCAACGGCATCGG
>DJEF01000010.1:350-11710 GCA_002431285.1 Ruminococcaceae bacterium UBA5905
ACCCCCGGCGGCACCATCCTGTATAAAGCCCACGAGGCGCTGGAGAGCCTGTGCCTGGATAAGCTGACCATGCACGAAAAGCAGCGGCTGAGCGTCACCTTCGCGGAGCTGGTGTATAACGGTCAGTGGTTCTCCCCCCTGCGGGAGGCGCTGTCTGCCTTCGTGACCAAGACCCAGGAGACCGTCACCGGTACGGTCAAGCTAAAACTCTATAAGGGCAATATCATCAAGGCGGGCACCTGGAGCCCCTATACTCTGTATAGCGAAGAGATCGCCACCTTCGGCGCCAGCGATTACGACCAGACCGACGCCACCGGGTTCATCAACCTGTACGGTCTGCCTACGCAGGTGCAGGCGTTGGCGCAGGGCAAGAAATAACAGCAGGAGGCACAGCATGGCAAAGCTATGGGCAGGACGCACCGACGGCGTGACCGATGCGGCGGCGGATGATTTCAATTCCTCCATNNTCCCCCGGCCGGGGGAAGATGTCACCACAAGGTGACAAAAAAGGGGAACAGTGTCACCGAAGGTGACGGAAGGAGTTTCGGCGAGCCGCCTAAAAGTAAAGGATAAAACTATGGCAGAACAACTCTGGAAAGGCCGCTTTTCCAAAGCGGTAGACTCCCGTGTCAACGATTTCAATTCCTCCATCCGGTTCGATCATAAGATGTACCGGCAGGATATACAGGGTAGCATGGCGCACGCCGCCATGCTGGGAGCCCAGCACATCATTGCTCCGACGGAGGCGGAAACGCTGATCGACGGCTTGCAGAGGATCCTGGACGATCTGGACAGCGGGGCGCTGGTCTTTGACCCCGCCTGTGAGGATATCCATATGTTCGTGGAGCAGGTGCTGACCGCCCGGCTGGGAGATGTGGGGAAGAAGCTGCACACCGCCCGCAGCCGGAACGATCAGGTGGCACTGGATGTGCGGCTGTATCTGCGGGAGCAGATCGACGCCATCACCAGCCAGCTGCGGGAACTGGCGGCGGCGCTGACGGGAAAGGCGGAGCAGCACAAAAGCACCATCCTCCCCGGCTACACCCATTTGCAGCGGGCGCAGCCTGTCACCTTCGGGCATCACCTGCTGGCGTATGTCATGATGCTGCTGCGGGACATCGACCGGCTGGGGGATTGCCGCTGCCGGATGAATCAGTCGCCCATCGGCTGCTGCGCGCTGGCGGGCACCACCTATCCCACCGACCGGGAGATGGAGGCGGCGGCGCTGGGCTTTGACGGCATCTGCCGCAACAGTCTGGACGGCGTCTCCGACCGGGATTTCGGGGTGGAGCTGCTCAGCGACCTGTCCATTCTGATGATGCACCTGTCCCGGTTTTCTGAGGAGCTGATTTTGTGGTCCAGCTGGGAGTTCCGTTTCGTGGAGCTGGACGACGCCTATACCACCGGTTCCTCCATTATGCCCCAGAAGAAAAACCCGGATATGGCGGAGCTGTGCCGGGGCAAGACCGGGCGGGTCTATGGCGATCTGATGGCGCTGCTGACGGTACTGAAGGGGCTGCCGCTGGCCTATAACAAGGATATGCAGGAGGATAAAGAGGCGCTGTTTGACGCTGTGGAGACGGTGCAGATGTGCCTGACCGTGTTCACGCCGATGGTGGCCACCATGCGGGTGCGGGAGGATACCATGCTCCATGCCGCCCAGAGCGGATTCATCAACGCCACCGATCTGGCAGATTATCTGGTGGGGAAGGGGCTGCCTTTCCGGGATGCTTACAAGATCAGCGGGCGGATCGTCACCCGGTGTATGGCGGAGGGCAAGGTGCTGGAAACTCTGCCGCTGGAGGTCTATCGGGAATACAGTCCTTTGTTTGCGGAGGACGTATATACTGCCGTGGATCTGACCGCCTGCGTGGAACGGCGCATTTCCGCCGGCGGCACCGGTCCGGCCTCGGTGCAGGCGCAGCTGGAGTACGTGAAGCAGCAGTTACAGCTATAAAAAGCCACAAAACGCCACTCCGAAAGTACACTTTCGGAGTGGCGTTTTGTTTATGCCTTGTTTGTGTTTTACTGTTCGGGCGTGCCGGAGAGGATCTCCTGGGTGCGGGCGCTGAGGGCGTCGGTGCGGTTGGCGTCCACATAGGCGGCGTCCAGCACCTCCAGCACCGTCACCTGCGCCCGCTTAAATCCCAGAAAACCGGGACGTCCGTAGTGCGTCGCCACCACGACGATAGGGCAGTGCGCCAGCTTGGCGATCTTGAAAGAGCCGGCGTGAAAGGGCAGCAGCCCTTCGCCGGATTTATTGCGGGTGCCCTCCGGGTAGATGCCCATGCAGAGACCCTGTTCCACCATTTCCGCTGCCTGATGGATGGTGGCGACGGCATTGCGGGGATTCTCCCGGTCGATGGCGAGAAATCCGGAGCGGCGGATCAACCCTCCGGCAATGGGGTAACGGAAGTTTTCCGGCTTGGAAACGAACGCCAGCTTATGGCGGGGCATGGCGGCCAGTGCCAGCATGGGGTCCAGATTGGACACGTGGTTGCCCACCAGCAGGAACGGCTCGGCGGGCAGCTTTTCCAGTCCCGCCACCCGCAGCCGGCACCGCAGAAAGGGCAGCGCCCAGCGGATCGACCAAACCAGCAGCCAGCGGCAGACCGGGGAATACCCATCCCGCCGGGGCAGGCACAGAGTGAACAACAGCAGCACCAGAATGTAAGCGACGCACACCGCCAGATAGCAGCCGATCAGCAGCCCGGGGATCCACCACAGGGATATTCCCGGATGCAGTCCATAGGTCAATCCCGTCGCGATGACGCTGAGAATACAGAATAAACCCGTCAGCATGAGCTTTGCTCCTTTTCCTCATCTTTTTTCCCGCTCCTGCGCCGAGGCAGCGCGGCCAATTTCCCCTCAGCATAGCGGCGGATGTGTTCTTTCAGCTCGCTGCCGCTCATGGGGGATACAAAACGCCAGAACCGATGGGAGCGCAGACTCTCACCCGCCCGGTGAATTTGCGCCTTCAGCTCCTCATACCGCACGGTGATCCGGTATTCCGCGGAGAACTGCCGGATACGGGCCAGAATATTGACCGAGTATCCCAAATCTACCAGCAGCACGCCGAAGAACAATCCGATGAAGAAGGAGAACGCCAGATTCTCCGACAGCCACAACACCGCCGCCTGCATCCGGGGGTGCAGCAGCCATACATAGGCGGCGCCCAACACTGCCCACGCCAGCGAAAACTTCGGGCAGATCAGCCCCTTGAAATTGCCCCATTCGGCGGAATAATCCCATAGCTTCACGTGTCCCACACGCTCCGCCAGCAGCCCGGTCAGCAGCTCGATGAGGGTCATGGCGGCAGCGATCAGCACAAACCGCAGCCCCTCCGCCAGCCATGGCGCTCCCGGCACCGGCAGCTGCGCCAGCCCGTACAGCAGGCATAGCCCGAAGCCGTACAGCGGCAGATAGGGCCCAATCAGAAAGCCGGGGTTGATCCAGCGCCGCTCCGGGTTGTTTTTTGAAAAGAACCGACGGAACAGCAGCTCCAGCACCCAGCCGAAGGTGCTGCCGATAAAAAACAAAAAGCATAAGACCAGAAATCCGTTCATAGGCGTTTCTCCCTTTCAGAGGCATACATATACGCCCTTACTATACGCTATTTTTTGCGTTTCGTCAAGCGTCGCCCTGTCCCAAAAAGCCAATTATGGAACAGTCCATTCATAATTTATGCGCAAAAGCAAAAAAACTCTGGACAGAATCGGTTTTTTCTGGTATGCTATTCGGGAGTTTTCCTGTTTCGGACACGAACAGGCGACTCCGGCGATATCCCGGTTTTTCCGTCTGCGGACGGACTGCCTACCGGCAACCATCGACTAACGGCTACTGACTAACGACTATCATCTACTTAGGAGGAATCAATTACTTATGAATGACCCTGACGGCAGTAATATACAGCTGCTCCTGTTTATGCTGGTGCTGGTGGCACTTTCCGGCTACTTCTCCGCCACCGAAACCGCATTTTCGTCCTTTAACCGTATTCGTCTGAAGAATATGGCCGAGGAGGGAGACAAACGGGCGCAGCTGGTTATGTCCCTGTCCGCCCAATACGATCGTCTGCTGTCCACCATTCTGGTGGGAAACAACATCGTGAATATTCTGCTGGCGTCTTTGTCCACGGTGTTTTTTGTGGGCTTATACGGCAGCGGCACCGGCACCACACTGGCGACGATCGTGTCTACCGTGGTGGTGCTGATCTTCGGAGAAATTTCCCCGAAAAGTCTGGCAAAAGACCACGCCGAGAGCTTTGCCTTGGCCACGGCGCCCATTCTGCGGGGTATCGTCGTGCTGTTGTATCCCATCAACTGGGTGTTTTCTCTATGGAAACGGTTGCTCAGCAAAATTTTCAAATCCGGCAGCGAGGCGGTGGTGACGGAGCAGGAGCTGCTCACCATCGTGGACGAGGCGGAGCAGGGCGGCTCCATCAACGAGCAGGAAAGTGAGCTGATCCGCCGGGTCATCGACTTCAATGACCGGGAAGCGGTGGATATCCTCATTCCCCGGGTGGATATGACCGGCATCCCGGCGGACGCCACCACCGAGGAGATGGCGCAGCTGTTCGCGGAGAGCGGGTATTCCCGTCTGCCGGTGTATGAGGAGACCATGGATCACATTGTGGGCGTGGTGCATCTGAAATACTATTTGTGCGCTAAGGAAGAAAATCCCACCCCCCGGCAGATCATGCAGCCGCCGGTGTTTGTGCCGCCGACTATGAAGATCCGGCTGCTGCTGCGGCTGTTGCAGGAGCAGAAATCGCACATTGCCATTGTGTCGGACGAATACGGCGGCACTCTGGGCATGGTGACGATGGAGGACGTGCTGGAGGAGCTGGTGGGCGAGATCTGGGACGAGCACGACGATGTGGTGGAGACCATCCGCCCGTTGGGGGACGGAGAGTATTCCGTGCTGTGCTCGGCGGAGCTGGACAGCCTGATGGAAATGTTCGATACGAAAACCGCGTGCGAGGCTTCCACCGTCAGCGGCTGGGTCATGGATGCGCTGGGGCGTATCCCGGCGGAGGGGGACACCTTCACCGCCGATGGATTGGAAGCGCAGGTGGTGCGGATGGACGCCAACCACCCGGAGGAAATTCGGGTGCGCCGAGCGACCGCTGCGGAGCCGGAGTCGGAAGAAAAATAAATAAAATAAATAAGAGCAGGTATGTGCCGCCGACAGGATCGGCGGCACATAGCAAAACCCCGGTGGAGAAAGCCGTCGCTTTCCCCGCCGGGGCTCTTTTCTTATATGACCTTGCTCAGAAAGTCTTTTAACCGGGGGCTTTGCGGGTGGTCGAAGATATCCTCCGGCGTTCCCTGCTCCTGGATGTGCCCGCCGTCCATGAAGAATACCCGAGACGCTACCTCCCGGGCAAAGCCCATCTCGTGAGTGACGATCACCATGGTCATGCCCTCGTTGGCCAGCTGCTTGATGAGATCCAGCACCTCGCCCACCATCTCCGGGTCCAGCGCCGAGGTGGGTTCATCGAACAGAATCACCTTGGGGTTCATTGCCAGCGCCCGGACGATGGCGACCCGCTGCTTCTGTCCGCCGGACAGGGTGGAGGGGTACTTGTCCGCCCAGTCGTCCAGACCGATGCGTTTGAGCAATTCGTGGGCCTTTGCTTCCACATCCGCTTTCAGCTGGGCCTTGGCTGCCCGGCCTTTGACCTTTTTCTTGCCGATGAGGTAGGGGGCCAGGGTGATGTTCTCCAGCACCGTCTTGTTGTTGAACAAATTAAACTGCTGGAACACCATGCCCATGTGCTGCCGGTGGACGTTGATATCCACCTTCATGTCGGCGATATCCACCCCCTCGAACATGATGGAGCCGGAGGTGGGATCCTCCATGCAGTTGAGACACCGCAGGAAGGTGGATTTACCGCTGCCGGAGGGGCCGATGATGACGATGCGCTCTCCCTCATGGATGGTCTCGGTGATACCGTCCAGCACGGTCAGGTCGCCGTATTTTTTCGTCAAGTTAATTGCGTCGATCACTCTTCTTCAGGCTCCTTTCCATCAGATGGATCCCCAGGGTAATGAGCAGCACCAGCACAATATAGATCAGCGCCATCACCAGATAGGGGATCATAAACTCGTAGTTGTTGGTGCCGATGAATTTGAACGCCACATACAGATCCGCTGTACCGACAAAGCTGACGATGGAGGTGTCTTTGACCAGCGCGATGAATTCATTGCCCAGGGTGGGCAGAATATTCTTGATAGCCTGGGGGATGACAATGCGCACCATGGTGGTGGCATAGCCCAGCCCCAGCGCCCGGCCGGCCTCCATTTGCCCGCCGTCCACCGATTGGATGCCGCCCCGCATGATTTCGGAGACATAGGCGCCGGAGTTCATCCCGTAGATGATGATGCAGGACGCCAGCGCCGACAGACTCAGCCCCAACAGGGGGCGCAGCACAAAATAGCCTACCAGTAGCTGCACCACCAGCGGTGTGCCGCGGAAAAACGCCACATACAGCTTGCAGATTCGGTTCAGCACCCGGGGCAGGCGCTTATATTTCGGCATGACCTCCACGGTGGCGATCAGCGTGCCGATGACGATGCCGATGATCAGACCGCATATCGCCACCAGCAGGGTGTTGCGCAACCCCTCCAGCACATTGCGGTAGCCGCCGTTGTCGATCATGGCGTGGACAAATTTTTCCCATTTTAAAGCGAAATTTCCCATAAGCGACCCTTTCTGTGTCAGCATTATCCGCCGGATGGACAATTACCCCGCTCCCGCAGGGGCGAGGTAATTGTCAAAACCGGAAACCGGATCATTGCATCGCGTTGATGGCCTTGGTGATGGCGGCGGCGGGAGCCTCGTCGATGATGACGTAATCCACATCGCCGTTGAGCATGGCGCTGACGGCCAGAGAACCGTTGGTGTAGCCCACTGCTTTGGCCTTCAGACCGGCAAAGCCGAAGCCCTCGTCACCCTCCACATAGGAGTGGCCGGTGGTACCGGTCTGCACACCGATCTTCACCTTATCATCGAAAGCGTTGAGAATTTTCTCCACATCCTCTTTGGTCTTGCACTCATCAAAGGTCTTGTCGGTGCTCTTGACGATGATCTTCTGGGCGGCATTGTAATAGGTGTCGCTGAATTTCACCAGCTTGGCGCGCTCCTCGTTGACGGTGATACCGGCCATGCCGAGATCAGCGCCGTCGGTGTTCAGAGTCTGGAAAATGGAATCAAACTCGATGGCCTTGATGACCAGCTCTTTGTTCAGATAATCGGCCAGCAGCTGAGCCATCTCCATGTCAATGCCCAGATACTTTTCGCCGCTGGTGTACTCGAAAGGCTCAAAGCCGGGCTCGGTCACGACGATCAGCTGATCTTTGGAGCTGTCCTCTTTGGCGGAGGTGACTTCTACCGGGGTGCCGTCGCCGAAGTAGTGGTTGCACACCTCGTCAAACTTACCGTTGTCCTTGATCTCCTTCAGGAACGCGTTGACCTTCTCATACAGCTCGGCGTCATTGGGATTGACGGCGAATGCGTATTCCTCGCTGGTCAATTGGATGTCCACCACTTTGGCGGTGGCCTTTTCGCTGCCGCAGGAGCAGCAGAGCAGAGCGAGCGCGGCAACAGCCGCGACAAGAGCGATGATCTTTTTCATGTTGATTTCCCCTTTTCCGTGTTGTTAGTATTGGATACTGTGTAAAATCTTCCGGGGGCATCTTTGCGGGATGTATCTCCCGGGAACAGTACGTAGTATACACCCGATGATGCATATTGTCAACACTTTTTTGCATAAAAATGCCAACAAACGGTGAGCGGTGAATGCAGGCCGTTTTGTGCAGTATGTCAAGAGTTGCTCGAAAACTCTGTAAATATAAGTGAGAGCAAGAGCTCGAAAGCGTTATAACGCCAGACTATGTATGCATATCATGATGAATATTCACATATTTATACATTTCGGCGTGAATATACATTCTGCAAATACGGTTGCCACTCTGGCCTTGCATACAATAGGGTATATAATATAAGCGCCGGTTTGTCTGTTGACGGGGCTCGCGAAAGCCGTGACGCGGTGGCTGTCGAAAAAAGAATGATATTTTTTTAGAAAAGGACTTGACAGATCGCGATTTTCGCATTATCATATGAATAGATGTTCATATGATAATGCGAAAGAAAGTGAGGTTGGGTATATGCCGGATGAACGGAAATCGGCCGGCTGCGCCTGCCCGGAGGAGCACGCCCATACGCTGCGGCTTGCCGAATTGGATATGCCGCCGGGGGAGGTCATGCAGAACCTGGCAGAGCAATTTCGACTATTCGGGGATGCAACCCGGGTGAAAATTCTGTGGGCGCTGTCCCAGGGACCTTTGTGTGTGTGCGATCTGGCGGAGCTGCTGGGCAGCGGACAGTCGGCGATATCCCATCAGCTGCGGCTGCTGCGGCAGGCACGGCTGGTCAAATATGAGAAGCAGGGAAAATCCTCGGTGTATATGCTGGATGATGAACACGTCTGGCAGATCATCCGGCTGGGATTGTCCCATGTGCAGGAACAGGAGACGGGAGGATATAATCATGAGTGACCATCACGAGCACGAACACGAGCACGTCTGTGCCTGCTGCGGCGGGCACGACCATGAGCACGGCCATGAGCACGAGCATGAGCATCACCACGAGCACGGCTGCGGCTGCGGTTGCGGACATGAGCATCACCACGGCGGCGAAGAGCCGAAAAGTCTGCTGCCTCTCATTATCAGCGCTGCGATTTTCTTTCTCGGTTGGCTGCTGCCGCAGCTGCTGGAGATGCCGGCGTTTGTGCAGCCCATCTGGATGGCGGCTGCCGCTGTCTGGCCGTTGATCCCGGTGCTGCAGGAGGCGCTGGAGGAACTGAAGGACCGCTCTATGGGCGAGAATGTGCTGCTGGTGATCGCGGTCGTCGCCGCCTTTGCCATCGGTGAATATGTGGACGGCACGTTGGTGCTGCTGCTTTTCTCGCTGGGCGAATGGCTGGAGGATAAGGCGGTCGACAAATCCCGGGATGCGGTGGCATCCCTGGCGGCGGTGACGCCGGATACGGCACGTCGGCTGAATCCCGACGGCACCGAGGAAGAAATACCGGCTACGGCGGTGGCGGTAGGGGACAGACTGCTGGTGCTGCCCCATGCTCGCGTGGCGGTGGACTGTCGGGTGCTGGAGGGCAGCTCCGAGGCGGATACTTCCGCTCTCACCGGAGAGAGCCGCCCGGAACCGGTGGAGGCCGGGTCCGAGCTGCTGTCCGGTATGGTGAACGGCAGCGGTACGCTGACGGTGGAAGCGTTGCGCGCCACCGAGGATTCCGCGGCGGCGCGGATCCTGCGGATGGTGGAAGAAGCCTCGGCTCGCAAGGGTCAATCGGAAAAGTTTATCACCCGTTTTGCCCGGATATATACGCCTGTTGTCACCGGCTTGGCGGTGCTGGTGGCGGCGCTGCCGCCGCTGCTGGGCGTCGGCGCCTTTACCACCTGGCTGTACCGGGCTCTGGTGTTTCTGGTGGCGTCCTGCCCCTGTGCACTGGTGATTTCCATCCCGCTGGGATTCTATGCCGGTATCGCCGCCTCGGCGCGCCGGGGTGTGCTGCTGAAAGGCGGCAAGTTTGTGGAAAAGCTGGCAAAGGTTCAGGCGGTGGCGTACGATAAGACCGGTACGCTGACCACCGGCGCTTTGACGCTGGAGCGGGTGGTGCCGTCCTCCGGGACGGATGCCGGTGATGCGTTGCATCAGGCGGCTGTGTTGGAGCAGTATTCCACCCATCCGCTAGCGCGGGCCATCGTCGAGGCGGCCGGGGAGATCCCTCCGGCGCCGGAGGGCTTGCGGGAGCTGCCCGGCATCGGCGTCGAGGCCGGGGATATCGCCTGCGGCGGTCTGCGGCTGCTGGAAGAGAAGGGGATCGCGTTGGCCTCTTTGCCCACAGAGATGCGGGATGCTTCGGCATTCCTGGTAACAGGCGGAACGGTGACAGCGGCGTTTTACGTGAAAGCGCAGCTCCAGGAGGGAGCGGCGCAAACGGTGGCGGCGCTGGGCCAGCTGGGTGTGTCCCGGCAGGTAATGCTCACCGGCGACCGGCAGGCGCAGGCAAATGAAGTGGCGGCTGCGGTGGGTCTGTCCGAGGTGCGGGCGGAGTTATTGCCGGAGGATAAACTGACCGCCGTGCAGAGCTTGCAGCGCGAAGGACTGATCACTGCTTTTGTAGGAGATGGTATCAACGACGCTCCGGTGCTGGCCGAGGCTGATGTGGGGCTGGCGATGGGCCTGGGTTCCCCGGCAGCGATCGAGACGGCGGATGCGGTGCTGGTGTCCGGCGGCCTGTCCGGCCTGCCCGGTGCGGTGAAGCTGTGCCGCCGGGTGATGCGGATCGTGCGGGAGAATATCGTGTTTGCTCTGGCGGTGAAAGCAGCGGTGCTGGTGCTGGCCGTGTGTGGGTTTGCTCCCATGTGGCTGGCTGTGTTTGCCGACATGGGCGTGACGCTCATCAGTGTGGCCAATGTGTTGCGGCTGCTGGCAAAGCAATGATCGTCGGATCGGGTAGAATCCGGGGACTGCGGTCCCCGGATTTTTGCCTGTTTTTTGCAACTTTTCCTCATTTGGGGTTGACAAAAGGATAAATGGATGGTAAAATAGCTTGCGTCAACAACACGGAGAGGTGTCCGAGCGGTTTAAGGAGCCGGTCTTGAAAACCGGTGACTCGAAAGAGCCAAGGGTTCGAATCCCTTCCTCTCCGCCACATCTTTCACAAGAGAATAGGCGGTTCGGCGGATCACTGCCTCCGGATCGTCCCATACGGAGAAGTACTCAAGTTGGTGACGAGGCGCCCCTGCTAAGGGCGTAGGTCGGGTAACCGGCGCGGGAGTTCGAGTCTCCCCTTCTCCGCCATAACGTGGACACAAAAAAGATGCGTCCAGCGAAAAGCCCGATTATATCGGGCTTTTTTGCTACCCAAACGGCGATTTTTCTCTGCGCCAAAACGTAGATGCCAAATCGCCGTTTTCCCTTTATGGATAGACTCAAACGACCGTAAAACCAAATATCCGATACGCAGGCAGATAGAAATCAAAAATCTATCTGCCTTTTTTATTCCCCCGAAAAGGAGAAAACAGATATGCTATGCTCCGGTCGCAAACGCAAACGCTCTCCGAAAACCTGCGGATACCCATGAGCAACCTCCGTTGGTTTGCCGCATTCCACAATGAAAGCCACCATCCCCATGTCCACATGATCGTCTACTCGACAAATCCGAACGAAGGATACCTCTCGGAAAAAGGCGTGATGGCTTTACGCTCATCCCTCGCAAAAGATGTTTTTGCACAGGACTTGCTATGCGAATACAAAAAGCAAACCGAACACCGTGA
>DJEF01000018.1:0-268 GCA_002431285.1 Ruminococcaceae bacterium UBA5905
GGCGCCACCCGGGAGGATGTGGCGTTGTTCCGGCGATATGCGGCCCCGCAGGTACGGGTCAAGGCGGCGGGGGGCATCGCCTCCTGGCAGGATGCCGCCGATTTTCTGGCGCTGGGCGCCGACCGATTGGGCACCAGCCGTCTGGTGCGGCTGGCGCAGGCGGAAGAATGAGTTGAAAGGAGCACCTACGTATGATTTCATGTCCGACGCCGCATATTGCGGCTAAGCCCGGCGATTTCGCCGACACGGTGCTGATGCCCGGCGATCC
>DJEF01000018.1:311-8218 GCA_002431285.1 Ruminococcaceae bacterium UBA5905
TGCCCGGCGATCCCCTGCGGGCACAGTATATTGCGGAGCATTTTCTGGATGAACCCCGGTTGGTGAATCGTGTGCGCGGGGTGCAGGGCTATACCGGCGTCTATCGCGGGGTACCGGTCAGCGTGATGGCCAGCGGCATGGGGATGCCCTCCATCGGCATCTATGCCCGGGAGCTGTATGAGGCCTATGGCGTGCAGACGATCCTGCGGGTCGGCTCTGCCGGAGCGATGGATCCGTCGGTGCATCTGCGGGATATCGTTCTCGGGCAGGCGGCATGCACCGATTCGGCGTTCGCCGGACAGTTCCGGCTGCCGGGCACTTTTGC
Organism: Ruminococcaceae bacterium UBA5905; assembly: GCA_002431285.1. Lineage (GTDB taxonomy): Bacteria > Bacillota > Clostridia > Oscillospirales > Acutalibacteraceae > UBA5905. The sequence goes on from DJEF01000018.1 coordinate 637, forward strand.
TCCCATCGCGTCCTATCCGGTGCTGCGGCGGTGCGCCGACAGCGCCGCGCGGATGGGGCTGCCGGTGCATGTGGGCAATCTGCTGTCCTCCGATCGGTTCTATAACGACGAGGACGATCTGCCGCCGGCGCAGCGCAGCACGGCGTTGTGGGCCAAGATGGGGGTGCTGGCGGTGGAGATGGAGGCGGCGGCGCTGTATATGACGGCGGCGCGGCTGGGACGGCAGGCGCTGGCCATCTGCACCGTGTCCGACCACCTCATAACCGGCGAGAGCACCACCTCGGAAGAACGGCAGAATTCCTTCACCGATATGATGCGGCTGGCGCTGGAAACCGCCGTGTCGCCGGAAACGGAGGCGGGTGTATGAAACGGGTGTTTCTGATCGTATTGGATTCCTGCGGCATCGGGGAAGCGCCGGATGCCGCTGCTTTCGGCGATCATGACTGCCATACCCTGCGGCGGATCGCCGCCGCCCGGGATTTCCGGGCGGACACCATGGGACGGCTGGGGCTGTTCAATATCGACGGGCAGGATTTCCGTCCTCCGGCGCAGGAGCCGCTGGCGGCCTATGCCCGCATGACCGAGCGCTCGGCGGGCAAGGATACCACCATTGGCCATTGGGAGATCGCCGGTGTGGTGTCGGAGCGTCCGCTGCCCACCTTCCCGGACGGATTTCCGCCGGAGGTGCTGGAGCCGTTCTGCGCCGCCACCGGACGGGGTGTGCTATGCAACCGTCCCTATTCCGGCACCGATGTGATCCGGGATTACGGTCGGCAGCATCTGGAGACCGGGGATCTGATCGTGTATACCTCGGCGGACAGCGTGTTTCAGATCGCCGCCCATGAGGAGCTGGTGCCGCCGGAGCAGCTGTATGCCTATTGCCGGGCGGCGCGGTCGATCCTCACCGGCGACTATGCGGTGGGACGGGTCATCGCCCGTCCCTTTGTGGGGTCGCCGGAGACCGGTTTCACCCGCACCGCCAATCGGCACGATTTTTCGCTGGAGCCGCCGAAGGAGACGCTGCTCGACGCCCTCAAGACTGCCGGACAGACCGTCTGGGCGGTGGGGAAGATCGGCGATATTTTCGCCGGGCGGGGGATCACCCGTGCCGAGCGTACCCGGGATAACGGAGAGGGCATGGCCGCCGCCCTGCGGGCGCAGAAAGAGCCGTTCGCCGGTCTGTGCTTTATCAATCTGGTGGATTTCGATATGCTCTACGGCCATCGGCAGGATGTGGAGGGCTACGGCCGGGCATTCGGCGCTTTTGACCGGTGGTTGCCGGAGTTTCTGGCGGGAATGCAGCCGGAAGATGTGCTGATGATCACCGCCGATCACGGCTGTGACCCCGGAGATGCCAGCACCGACCACAGCCGGGAGTATACACCGCTTCTGATGTATGGCGCGTCGGTGCGGCCGGTGAATCTGGGGACCCGCCCCACCTTTGCGGATATCGGGGCGACGGCGGCGGAGTATCTGGGCGTGGATTTCCGGGGGGGTGGATCCAGTCTGTGGCCTGCGGTGAGAAAGGAGCCGGTGTGATGGATGAACGGACCTTGTGTCATCTGGCCATCCAGGCGGCGCAGGGCGCGTATGCGCCCTATTCCCACTATCGGGTGGGGGCGGCGCTGCTGAGCGAGGACGGCCGGATGTTCACCGGCTGCAATGTGGAGAATGCCGCCTACGGTTCTACCGTCTGCGCCGAGCGCACCGCCATTCTCAAGGCGGTCAGCGAGGGGGCGCGGCGCTTCTCCATGCTGGCGGTAGCCGGCGGCCGTGAAGGGAAGATTCGGGGCGGCTATCCGCCCTGCGGCGCCTGCCGCCAGGTGCTGGCGGAATTCTGCCCGCCGGATTTTCCGGTGCTGCTGGCGACCGGTGCGGACACTTATGAACGGTATACGCTGGGGGAATTGCTGCCCCACGCGTTCGGCGCCGGGTATATTCAGGCCGGAGAATGATCAGGCCGGAGAAAACAATGCGGATGTGTTCAGCGCCGCCCCATCGGGAGACCGGGGGGGCGGCGTTTTCTGCTGTCGATATCGACGGATCGGCGAATGGTGAAAAGGGGGTTGACAAACGGGTGATTTGCGGATATAATACTTCAAAAGTTGAACAATTCATAATTTGAACGATTTGGAGCGCATATGAGACCGAGCATTGAACTGACCCGTAAGATCGCGCTGGCGTATGGGGCGATATGCAAGCCCCTTTGCCGGGAATTGGAGCTGCCCCAGACGGCGTTTGACATTCTGATGTTTCTGGGCAATAATCCGGATTGCAAGACGGCCGGCGATATCGTAGAACTGCGTCACATCAAGGCGAATCTGGTGTCGGCGTATGTGGAACGGCTGGTGCAGGCCGGGTATCTGGAGCGCCGCCCCGTTCCGGGGGATCGGCGCAAGGCGGAACTGTTCTGCACCGAAAAGGCGCGGGCGGTGATCGCCCGGGGACAGCGGCTGCAGAATGACTTTGTGACGCGGTTGTTTGCAGATATGGACGAGGAGACGCGCCGTGCTTTTTTTGCGGCGCTCGCCGTGATCGGAAAGAATTCAGATGCGATTCTTGCGGAGGGCTTGTAAACGATGGAATTGTTTAAGACGATTTTAGTCACCTTTTTCGCCGGTATGGGAGCCGGTCTGGGCACCGGCTTTGCCGGAATGAGCGCGGCGGCGGTGATCAGTCCCATGCTGATCACCTTCCTGCACATGGATCCGTATATGGCGGTGGGGATTGCCCTGTCCTCCGACGTGCTGGCCAGTGCGGTCTCCGCCTATACCTATCATAAGAATAAGAATCTGGACATTAAAAACGGGCTGGTCATGCTGGCCAGCGTGCTGGCTTTCACGGTGGTGGGCAGCTATATCGCCAGTCTGGTGCCGTCGACCACCATGGGCGGGTTCTCGGTGTTCATGACGTTTCTGCTGGGGATCAAGTTCATTGTGCGGCCGGTGATGACCACCAAGGAATCCATGGCGGCCACCTCGGCGAAGAAACGGGTGATCCAGTCGCTGGTGTGCGGGGCGCTGATCGGTTTTATCTGCGGCTTTGTGGGCGCTGGCGGCGGCATGATGATGTTGCTGATTCTCACCAGTGTGCTGGGGTATGAGCTGAAGACCGCCGTGGGCACCAGCGTGTTTATCATGACCTTTACGGCGCTGACCGGCTCTGTGTCCCATTTTGCCATCGGCGGGCTGCCGGACGTGACCGTTTGGCTGCTGTGCATTGCCTTTACGCTGATTTGGGCGCGCATCGCCGCCGTGTTCGCCAACAAAGCACAGCCGAAAACTCTCAATCGCGCCACCGGTGTGGTGTTGGTGGTGCTGGGGGCGGTGATCATGGGATTTCAGCTGTTGAGTTGAGAATAGATAAAGGAAGAATGCGAGCACAAACAGAATCGTACAGATAACTAACGCCGTTCGGACAGCCTGCCGGACGGCGTTGTTGTTCTGCCCGGATTTTGAGTCGGCCCCGTGGCGGTCCGTGTGTCGGCTCCTGTGTGGTCGATACCGGCCGCAGGAGCCGCTTTTTCACCGTATTGGCGTAGCGGTGGGGGCATCTTCGACAAGATATATGGTTTTCACGGATTTTTCTCAGCAAAAGCGAAATCTCATCGAAAAAAATACCAAAAAATGGTATTTACCATCTTGCCAAAATTGCCAATTTATGGTAATATCTATACAAGATCAAACGAAAAAGGAGAGAAATGAACGTATGAGTAGAAAAATCCGTGTCCTATTAGCCGATAACAGCGAGTTTTTTGCTGTTCCGTGTGCCAATGGGATGAAATCCCGCGGTCTGGACGTGATCACCACGGAAAAGGACGGAAAAAGTCTGCTGGATGTTATTGCCCGGCAGGAGCCGGATGTGGTGCTGCTGGACTTTTTCCTGCCTCGGCTGGATGCCATCGGTGTCCTGAAAGCGCTGGACGGGCTGGGGCTGTCCAAGCGTCCCATGATGATGATCATGTCCGGTTTCGACAATCCGGCGCTGGAGCGGGAAGCGCTGAATGCCGGTGCAGACTATTATTTTCTGAAGCCCTTTGACGTGGGAGAGATGGCGGCGCGGATACTGACGCTGTGCGGAGACCATCCGCCGGTGCAGATGCGCCGGGAGGCGGGAGCCGACACCGCCGCCGGGCAGTCTTTGGAAATGCAGGTGACCGAGATCATTCATCAGATCGGCGTTCCGGCGCATATCAAGGGCTACCAGTATCTGCGGGATTCCATTCTTATGGCCATCGAGGACGGCAGTATCATCAACGCCGTGACCAAGCGGCTGTATCCGGCGGTGGCGAAGAAGCACGACACCACTTCCTCACGGGTGGAGCGGGCGATCCGCCATGCCATTGAGGTGGCGTGGGATCGGGGTGATGTGGATGTGCTGAATTCCTATTTTGGCTACACCATCCATAACAGCCGCGGAAAGCCCACCAATTCTGAATTCATCGCCATGATCTCCGATAAGTTCCGTTTGCAGATGAAAGCGTCCTGACGCAGGGGGATGGATTTTCCCCTTGACATCGACCGGTGTCTCGCTGTACAATAAACAGGAATCGGGCTGCGTCCCGTCCGGATCGGCCGGGCGCGGCGGCAGACACGGAAAGCGAGGAACCACGATGGCAGGATACAGACCGAGAGGCGGGCAGAACCGCTCCAATAAGAATCGGGAGCCGAACGGCGGTAACGGAGCCGCCCGGCAGTCGGCAGGCAACCGCCCGCAGAGACAGCCGTCACAGGAGCGCACGGGCCGTTCCGGCGGCGCGCGCGCAGCGGCCGGACGGGAGCCGCGGGGGGAGCGGGAGTTTGCACCCGGCGAGTTTTTCACGCTGGGAGAACATACGGAAGGACGCAGACACTATCGCTTTCGGTATAACGGCAAGCTGTACCGCATCATGGAAGGGCTGGCGGTTCCGAAGCCGTCCGCCGAGGGAACGGACGCGAGCGATGCATCGGCCGGGCCGGATACCGCGGCCGGAGCGGCGGAATCAGCTGCACCGGAGTCGGTGACGGAGACGCTGACTGCGGTGGCTCGGGCAGAGCCGGAGGAGACCGTGCGTCTGGAGGAGACCGACGCAAAAAAGGCGTATGAGGCTTGGAATCGGATCAAACGCCCGGAACGGTACGGCCTGTGAGCCGGTGAACCGCAACATATACGCCAAGTGAGGACAGACGCAGGTCGCGTTTGTCCTCACTTTTTTTGTATTCTACCGTCGGTAGAGTGCAGGTAGCGGGAAAGTTTCGCGGGAATTGGGACAATCTACCGGTGGGATAGTCGGTGTCGGGCATTTTGCTGAAAATTCGGCAGAATTCTACCGCCGTTCGACCGCACGGTAGAATGGCGCCCCCACAACGGTAGGTTGCCAGCACGGCCGGATGCGGGTATACTAACGGCAGTTGGCGGCAGACCGGGGGAAGAACCGTTCGGGAGCGCTCATCGCGCATCCGGCGTGGCAAAGACCGTTAGCGGCCGTGTGGCCACCGGGTGCGCGGCCGTGCAGCGCGCTTGTGCTGTGGCAAAGGCCGCTTCTGTTCCGTAAGAAAAACGCTTTCGCGAACGCGAAAGCAAGGGGTGTGTGCATGAACGAAGAGGAGAGGATCAACCTGCTGTTTTGCGGGGATGCCTGCGTGGCGGACGGTGTGCTGCTGTCCACCCTGTCGGTGCTGGAGCATATGCGGCAGCCGCTGCATATATTTCTGCTGACCGCCGCGGTGGATGCGGAACAGGGAGCCCGCCGCCCGATGTCTGCGGATTTTGCCGCAAGACTGCAACGGGTCGTGCAGGGTACCCACCCGGACAGCCGGGTGACGCGGGTGGACCTGACCGAAGCGTTTTCTCAGGACCCGCCCATCGCCAATATGGGTACCCGGTTCACGCCCCTCTGTATGCTGCGTCTGTATGCGGATTTGGTGCCGGAGATGCCGGAGCGGTTGCTGTATCTGGACAGCGATGTGCTGTGCCGCCGGGATTTCAGCGCCTTTTATGGGCAGGATATGACCGGAGTGGAGCTGTGCGGGGTGTTGGATCGGTACGGGAGCTGGTTTTTCCGCGGCGGCCGCTGGCGGCGGAATTACGTCAATTCCGGTGTGCTGCTGCTGAATATGGCGGAGATCCGTCGCAGCGGACTCTTTGCCCGCTGTCGGGCGCTGTGCCGGGAGAAAGAAATGTTCATGCCGGACCAGACGGCCCTTAACAAGCTGGCGCGCAAGCGTCTGGCATCCCGCCGCTATAACGAACAGGCCGATCCTCGGCCGGATACGGTGTTTCAGCATTTTTCCACCCGGTTCCGCTTTTTCCCGTATGTCCGCACCGTGACGGTGAAACCATGGGAAGAGCAGCGGGTGCATGAGGTGCTGGGACTGCAGGATTACGATGGGCTGTATGCCCGCTACCGAAAGGAGAAAGAACAATGACACAGGAGATACCGGTATTTTTTTCCATCGACGATAATTACGCCCCTCTGCTGGCGGTGGCGCTGCGCTCGGCCATTGCTCACGCGGACCCCGCCCGCCGTTATCGGGCGATCGTGCTGCACCAGGGGTTGGATGCCGCCCATCAGCAAAAAATCCAGGCGTTGGAGACCGAGAATTTCCGGGTGGATTTTCGGTCGCTGGAGAAAGGTCTTGAGTTCATCAACGACTGTATGGGCAACCGGCTGCGGTGCGATTATTTCACGCTGACCATCTATTTCCGGCTGTTCATTCCGACACTGTTTCCGGAATATGACAAGGGCGTGTACGTAGACAGCGATGTGGTATTCACCGAGGATGTGGCACAGCTGTATGATGTGGAACTGGGAGGGGCGCTGCTGGGTGCCTGCCCGGATCTGTCCATTTCCGGTGTGCCGGAGCTGGTGCGGTATACCGAGCAGGCGGTGGGCGCCGATCCCGGCGGCTATGTCAATTCCGGTGTGCTGCTGATGAATCTGAAAAAGCTGCGCGAGGTGGGATTTGAGGAGCGGTTTCTGCACCTGCTCAACACCTATCATCTGGATACCATCGCCCCCGATCAGGACTATATTAACGCCATGTGCAAGGGACATATGCGGTATCTCCCCGCGGAGTGGGATGCCATGCCCGGCCCGGGCGAGCCGTTGGCGCATCCGTGTCTGATCCACTATAATCTGTTCTCCAAGCCCTGGTGCTATGACGGCATCCAGTATGGAGATGTATTCTGGCATTATGCGGCGGAGAGCGGATACGAGGACGAGCTGCGCGCCTTCAAGGCGGCCTATTCCGATGAGCAAAAGCGGTCGGATGCGGAGTGCATGGAGCGGCTGGTGACCCGGGGCGTGGAAATCACCCGGTCCGATAAGACCTTCAGAAAACTGGCGGAAAGCGGGGTGGCGGTGCGCTTATGATACCCGGAGGTGATCGCACGCCGGTGATACGGAATATCCGCGATTATGCCCAGAGCGGGGAGTTTTATCATAAGGTAGAGCTGCATGACCCGGTGCTGACCCCCGCCGAGAGCAAGGCTATCACCGACGGCTACATGAAAAAGCGCCGCCGCCTGTCCTATCGCATGAAGCGGCTGACGGCGGTGACGCTGGCGGACTATATGACCGGCAAGATCAATCAAACGACAT
>DJEF01000018.1:8253-18387 GCA_002431285.1 Ruminococcaceae bacterium UBA5905
CATCGTGGGAATGGAGACGATCCCCGCCGATCTGGGCGGCGTGATCATCACCAGCAATCATTTCAGCCCCTTTGAGAATACCGCCATTCGGTATCTGGTGCAGCAGGCGGGGCTGCCCCGGCTGAATATCATCAGCCAGACCTCCAATTTTGCCATGAATGGCGTGGTGGGCTTTCTCATGAACTATGCCGACACCATCCCGATCTCGGTGGATCCCCGGTATCTGGCCCGGGATTTTATGGCGGTGCTGCGGGAAAAGCTGGTAGAAAAGCGGGAGACGGTGCTGCTGTATCCGGAGCAGGAGATGTGGTTCAACTACCGCAAGCCTCGTCCGCCGAAAAAGGGGGCGTATTATTACGCTGCCCGGCTGCAGGTGCCGGTGCTGTCCTGTTTTGTGGAGATCGTGGATACGGACGAGAATGAATCCCCGGATTTCAAAAAGGTGCGATATGTGGTGCATGTGCTGGGGCTGTTGCGTCCCGACCCGGCGAAAACCCACAGGGAGAACGCCGCCATGCTGGGGGAGCGGGATTATGCACTGAAAAAGGCCTGCTATGAGCAGGTGTACGGCAAACCCCTCAGCTATGCCTTTGATCCGTCGGATATTGCCGGGTGGCAGGGGGAGCTGTCGTGAGAGAAACCCGGTATTACGTGAATTTCACCGATGATTTCGTGGAATCTCCCCGGCAGGAGCTGCGGCTGCCGGAGGAGTATGTCTATGTGCGCACGGGCTTTCTGTCCCGGCTGTGGGCGGCGGTGGTGTATGCGCTGGCGTTGCTGGTGTCGTTCTTTTATTGTCGGCTGGGACTGCGGATGCAGATTCGCGGGAAGAAAAACCTCCGCTCCGCCGGAAAAGGCGGTCTGTTCCTCTACGGCAATCATACCCAGCCGGTGGGGGATGTGTTCACCCCGGCTCATTGTCTGTTTCCCCGGCGCATCTATACGTTGGTCAGCCCGGCCAATTACGGGCTGCCGGTGATCGGTCGGCTGCTGCCCTATCTGGGGGCGTTGCCGGTGGCGGATACGGTGCACGGGATGCGGGCGCTGCAGCAGGCGATGAAAACGCGCCTGGGACAGGGCTGCGGGATCGTGATATATCCGGAGGCCCATGTGTGGGAATACTATACCGGTATCCGGCCGTTCCCGGCCACGTCTTTCAAATTTCCGGTGAAACTGGGAGCACCGGTGTACGCTATGACCGTCACCTATCAGAAGGCCCGCATCGGGAAACGTCCCCGGATGGTGGTGTATATCGACGGCCCTTTTGTCCCCGCCGGGGAGACGGCGGTGCAAAAGGCGGAGAGCCTGCGGGCGGCGGTGCGTCAGACCATGGAGCGCCGCAGCCGGGAGAGCAACGTGGAATGGATCTCCTATCGCCCGAAAGACGGCGACGCCGAGTAAAGCGACGGATGCGCAGAACAAGAAAAGGAGCGGCAGGCGGTGCGCCTGCCGCTTTTCTGTGCTCACCAAAAAAGCCGCCGGAGAATGTTGTCAAATGCGACCGCCTGTGGTATACTATCCCCGTATAGCATACCCGAGTGGGGGAGGAATGACACAATGAAAGACGGATTTATTCAGGTGGCCGCCGGCACACTGCACCCGGTGGTGGCGGATACACGTCATAATACCGCCGAGATCATCGACCGCATCCGGCAGGCGGATGCGGCCGGGGTGCAGCTGTTGGTGCTGCCGGAGCTGTGCGTCACCGGATATACCTGCGGCGACCTGTTTTATTCGACGGTGCTGCAAGCCGGGGCACGGACCGCTCTGGAGGAGATCTGCGCCGCCACGGCGGGGTTGTACCCGGTGGTGGCGGTGGGGCTGCCCCTTTTATGGCAGAATAAGCTCTATAACGTGGCGGCGGTGCTGCATAACGGCCGGCTGCTGGGGGTGGTGCCCAAGCGCTACCTGCCCAACTACGGCGAGTTTTACGAGCTGCGGCAGTTCACCTCCGGCGATACGGTGCCGGCCGACGCAACGGTGACCCTGTGCGGGCAGACGGTGCCCTATGGCAGCCGTCTGCTGTTCACCCATGAGACGATGCCCGGCTATTGCTTCGGGGTGGAAATATGCGAGGATCTGTGGGTACCCTGCCCGCCGGCGGACGAGCTGTGCCGGGGCGGCGCCACGCTGATGCTCAATCTGTCCGCCTCCAACGAGGTGGTGGGGAAGGAGGGCTATCGGCGCACGCTGGTGTCCTCCACCTCCGCGCGGCTGCTGTGCGGCTATGTGTATTGCAGCGCCGGCCCGGAGGAATCGACCCAGGATCTGGTGTTCTCCCGCCACCACCTGATTGCGGAGAACGGCACCATTCTGGCGGAAAACAAGCCTTTTGCAGATGCGCCGCTGCTGATCAGCGAGATCGACACCGCCCGGCTGACGGCGGAACGCCACCGCATGACCGGATTTGTGCCGCTGTCGGCGGCGGATCTCCGCACGGTCTCCTTTGCCCAGCCCATGCGGGAGGTGTCTCTGACCCGCCCGGTGGATGCCAACCCCTTTGTGCCGCCGGACGATGCCCGGGTGCGGGAGCGGGCGGAGGCCATCTTCCGCATCCAGAGCTACGGGCTGAAAAAGCGGCTGGCTCACACCCATGCCAAAACCGCCGTGGTGGGCATTTCCGGCGGGCTGGACAGCTGTCTGGCGCTGCTGGTGATGGTGCGGGCGATGGATCTGCTGGAGCGCCCCCGCACCGATATTGTGGCGGTGACCATGCCCTGCTTCGGCACCACCGAGCGCACCCACCGCAACGCGCAGCAGATGTGCCGCTGTCTGGGGGTCACCCTGCGGGAGGTGGATATTTCCGCCGCCGTGATGCAGCATTTCGCCGATATCGGCCATGACCCGGCGGTGCACGATGTGACCTATGAGAACGGACAGGCCAGGGAGCGCACCCAGGTGCTCATGGACGTGGCCAATGAGACCGGCGGTATTCTGGTGGGCACCGGCGATCTGTCGGAGCTGGCGTTGGGCTGGGCGACCTATAACGGCGATCATATGTCCATGTACGGGGTCAACGCCTCGGTGCCGAAAACGCTGGTGCGGTATATGGTGCGCTATGAGGCGGAGCATACCGCCCCGGCGCTGAAAGCGGTGCTGGAGGATATTCTGGATACCCCCGTGTCCCCGGAGCTGCTGCCCGCCCAGGCGGACGGCACCATCGCTCAGAAAACCGAGGATCTGGTGGGCCCCTATGAGCTGCACGATTTCTTCCTCTATTACACGCTGCGATTCGGGTTTGCACCTCGCAAGATCTATCGGCTGGCACGCTACGCTTTCCGGGGTGCTTATGACGATGCTACCATCGAGAAGTGGCTGCGGGCATTTCTGCGGCGGTTTTTCGGCCAGCAGTTCAAGCGCTCCTGTATGCCCGACGGCCCCAAGGTGGGTTCGGCCACCCTGTCCCCCCGGGGGGATTGGCGGATGCCGTCGGACGCTTCTGCTGCGCTGTGGCTGGAAAATCTTTCCGGAATTGTGGAATGACCTTTGCTGTTTTGCCTATTTTTCGCTTTTAAGCACAAAAGCGAGTGTGGAATGTGTACAAACTTGCCAAAACCCCTTGACAAGCCGAAAAATCAGGCGTATAATGGCACAAAATCACGAAAGGGAGATGACAAGGATGTTTGCTTACGCTATGACACGTACATCATCCACCGGTGCCTGTTCTGAGACTCCGGCTTCTTCCTGCTGCGCCTCTGTGTCTACTGTCGCTCTGTCGGACATCGCCCTGTGGGTGGTGTCCGTTTTCGTTATGGTACGAATTAGCCTGCTGGCTCTGGCGAATTGCGCCATTATTGGGCGAATTATTCTGGCGGCTGTCCTGCTAATGGTACTGGTAGCGAAGCTGAAGGAGCAGACATCGAGCTTGCAAATTCCTGCATAAAGCGGGCGATGCAAACGGTTCTGCTACTTTTAGCAGAACCGTTTTTCTGTTGTTGGTATCAAAACAGGGGTATACACCTGTTTGATATATACTTTAGTCATCTATTTTGGATAAGGAGAGATGCGTTATGAAAAAGTTTACCCGTATGACTGCTGTTGTGGTGGCAGTCGCTCTGTTGGCTTTGGCCTGTGTCGGCTGCGGCGGCAATTCCGGCGGCGACACCATTATGATCGGCTGCACCGGCCCCCTAACCGGCGATGCTTCTTCCTACGGCACTTCCGTGCAGCACGGCGCTCAGCTGGCTGTGGAGGAGATCAATGCCGCCGGCGGTCTGAATGGGATTAAGCTGTCCTTTGAAATGAAGGACGATAAGGCCACCGCCGAGGATGCCAGCACCGGCTATGACGCGCTGTTCGATGCCGGAATGAAGATCTCCCTGGGCAGCGTGACCTCCGCCTCCTGCAAGGCGTTTGCCGACAAGGCGGTGCAGGATAATGTGTTCGCCATCACCCCCTCCGCTTCGGAGCAGGCCATCATCGAGAAGGGCGACAACATCTTCCGCGTGTGCTTCGGCGACCCCGACCAGGGCACGCTGGCGGCGAAAGAGCTGACCAAGACCTATACGAAGATCGGCGCGATCTATGACACCAGCGATTCCTATTCCACCGGCATCTACACCGCTTTCGAGGCAGAGATGAAGGCTGAGGGCAAGGAATTCAAGGTGCAGACCTTCGATAAAGAGAACAATAAGGACTTCTCCACCCAGGTGGAGGCTCTGAAGGACTGCGAAGTGATCTTCATGCCCTTCTACTACACCGAGGCCGGTCTGGTGGCCAAGGCCTGCGTGGCCAAGGGCGTGACCGCTGAGCTGTTCGGCTGCGACGGCTTCGACGGTATCAAGACTCAGCTGGATGATACCGTGACCAACAAGATCCGCTACATCACTCCCTTCGATGTGGAGAGCACCGACAGCAAGGTTTCCGCTTTTGTTTCCGCCTACAAGGCAAAGTTCGGCTCTGACCCCGACCAGTTCGCGGCGGATGCCTATGATGCGGTGTACGCGATCTTTGAGAGCATGAAGGCGGCCGGCGTGGACAGCGCCTCTATCTCCGCCAGCGATCTGTGCAACAAGGTGAAGGCGGCCATCACCGATAAGAGCTTCAGCTACACCGGCACCACCGGTAAGATGACCTGGGAGACCAGCGGCGCCTGCGATAAGGATCCCGTCATCGTGGACCTGAGCAAGTAATTGACCCGGATGATTTCGCCTAATCGGTCGGGCAGCCTGCGGGTCGGAGCGTACACGAACGGTTCTCCGTTCGTGTACGCCGGCCCGGCCGCCGGGCGAATTGCCGTACCGGGTTATTTCGGATAAAGGATAAGACGGCGGTGTCTTATCCTTTATCCGGTGTAAGCCGGCGGTAGAATGAGAAAGAGGAGATAAGCCTATGAGCATACTGTTAGACGGATTGAGCCTCGGCGCCATCTATGCGCTGATCGCTCTGGGGTACACCATGGTGTACGGTATCGCCAAGCTGCTGAATTTTGCCCACGGCGATATCATCATGGTGGGCGCCTATGCCATTCTGGTGACCCTGAATATCACTGGCAGCCCCTGGGTGGGCATTCTCGTATCCATCGTTGTCTGTACACTGGCGGGCATTGTGATCGAGCGGCTGGCCTATAAGCCGCTGCGGGGCGCTTCTCCGCTGGCGGTGCTGATCACCGCTATCGGTGTCAGCTATTTCCTGCAGAGTATGGCGCAGCTGATTTTCGGCGCCCAATCCCGTCCCGTGACCCTCCCGGCTTTCAGCAAGGTGAATATCGCCGGCGCACAGATCAGCACCGGCACCATCATTACGCTGGTGGTGGGCGCGCTCATTATGGCGGCGCTGACGCTGTTTGTGGGACGTACCCGCACCGGCCGCGCCATGCAGGCGGTGTCGGAGGATCGGGGTGCGGCTCAGCTCATGGGCATCAATGTGAACCGCATCATCATGATCACCTTTGCCATCGGCTCGGCGCTGGCGGCCTTCGCCAGCCTGTTCTACCTCATGCAGATCCCCTCCACCAGCCCGACACTGGGTGCTATGCCCGGTATCAAAGCATTCACGGCGGCGGTGATCGGCGGCATCGGCTCCATCCCCGGCGCCATGATCGGCGGCGTGCTGCTGGGCCTGATCGAAAAGATCTGCCTGAGCGTCCCCGCCATCAGCGCGTATACGACGGCGATCGAGTTCAGCTTGCTGATCATTATTCTGCTGGTGAAGCCCATCGGCATCCTGGGGAAAAAGAGAAGGGTGAAGGTGTAACGCTATGGGATATTTTCAAAGCATCAAAAAGGGCTTTAAGCTCAAATACAGTATTACGTATTTCATCCTGATCGCCTTTGTGGCGGTGATGATCGGTCTGAGCAGCGGCGGTGTGCTGGGCCGCTCCACCGTGGGGCTGCTGTCCCGTATCGCATACAGCATCATCATGGCGGTATCGCTGAATCTGGTGGTGGGCTTTCTGGGCGAGCTGAGTCTGGGGCACGCCGGGTTCATGTGCGTGGGCGCCTATATCGGCTGCTACTGCGCGAATCTGCTCCACCCGGTGCTCAACAACCCGCTGCTGGTGCTGATCATTGCGATGATCATCGGCGGTCTGTGCGCGGGGGTGTTCGGGTTTATCATCGGCTTGCCCGCTCTGCGCCTGAAAGGCGACTATCTGGCGATCGTGACGCTGGCATTCGGTGAAATTGTGCGGAATGTGTTTAAGAACCTGCCCTGGTTCGGCGGCGCGATGGGTCTGAATACCAAGACCTACAAGCCCTCCTCCCTGTTCATCGTGGCGTTTGTGGTGGTGCTGATCGTGCTGTTCCTCAGCCAGAATCTCATTCGCAGTAAGCACGGCCGGGCGGTCACGGCCATCCGGGATAACGAGATCGCCGCCAAGGCTATGGGCATCAATGTGACCTTTTATAAGCTGCTGATCTTCGTGATCTCTTCCGCTTTTGCCGGTGTGGCCGGCGTAATCTACGGTCATTTTGCCACCCCGGTGATGTATTCTTTCTTCTCCTACAACTACTCCATCGAGGTGCTGGTGATGGTGGTGTTGGGCGGCATGGGCAGTCTCAACGGCTCCATCATTGCGGCGACCCTCATCACCTATATCAACTTCCTGTTGCAGGATAACCTGTCCGGCGATCTGGCGGCGTTGCGGCTGCTGGTGTATGCGCTGATCCTCATTGTGATGGTGTTGTTTAACAACGCCCCGGCCATGCAAAAGTACCGGGAGCGGCTCAGCATCAAGCATTGGCTGGATCAGCGGGCACGCCGTAAGGCGGAGACCGTGGTAGACGACAGCGCCGTATGGGCGCGGGTACCCAGCAAGATCCCCATGGACGAGGTACTGAGCGTAGACCTGCGCACGGAGGAAGCGCTGCCCGCTCAGGATGAGACCGGAAAGGAGGGACCCCTCAATGGCTGAAACCGTACTGAAAGTGGAAAACCTGGGGATCACCTTCGGCGGTCTGCACGCGGTGGAAGGGCTGAACCTGGAGGTTAAGAAGAAACAGATCTACGGTCTGGTCGGCCCCAACGGCGCCGGTAAGACCACGGTGTTCAATATGCTCACCGGCGTGTATACGCCGACCACCGGCACCTTTGCGCTGGAGGGAGAGGTGCTCAACGGCAAGACGCAGGAAGTAATCAACCATAAGGGGATTGCCCGTACCTTCCAGAACATTCGCCTGTTCAGCAATATGAGCGTGATCCGTAACGTGATGGTGGGTCTGCACAATCAGCCCGCCTTCAAATGCGATCCCGTTTCCAGTATGCTGCACCTGCCCAAGCATTACCGCACGGAGGAAGCCATGCGGGCGCGGGCAAAGGAAATTCTGGATATTTTCGGACTGCTGGAGGAGCGCAACAATCTGTCCTGCAATCTGCCCTACGGTAAACAGCGGAAACTGGAGATCGCCCGGGCTTTGGCCACCAACCCGAAGCTGCTGCTGCTGGATGAGCCGGCGGCCGGCATGAACCCCCACGAGACCGAGGACTTGATGCAGATCATCCGCTTCATTCGGGACGAGTTTGATATGACCGTGTTGCTCATTGAGCACGATATGAAGTTTGTGGCCGGTCTGTGCGATGAGCTGACGGTGCTGAATTTCGGCACCGTGCTGGCGCAGGGCGATACGCAGATGGCTCTGAACAATCCCGAGGTCATTCGGGCATACATTGGAGGGTGAGAAAATGGCGTTATTGGAAGTGACCGGTCTGGAGGTCTACTATGGCGTCATCCAGGCGCTCAAGGGCATTGACTTCACTGTGAATGAGGGGGAGATCGTCACCCTCATCGGCGCCAACGGCGCCGGCAAGACCACCACCATGCAGAGCGTGATCGGGCTGATTCCCTCTCAGGCGGGCAAGGTGGTCTATGACGGACAGGACATCACCCACACCCCCTGCCACAAGATCGTGCGCATGGGCATGACCCAGGTGCCGGAGGGGCGGCGGGTGTTTCAGGAGCTGACGGTGTATGAGAACCTGCTTATGGGCGCTTACACCAAGGGGGACAAGGCGCAGATCAAACGGGATATCGAGGAGACCTGCACCCGTTTTCCCCGGTTGGGTGAGCGGAAGAACCAGGTTGCCGGAACGCTCTCCGGCGGCGAGCAGCAGATGCTGGCCATGGGGCGGGCCATGATGTGCCATCCCAAGCTGCTGATGCTGGATGAGCCGTCCATGGGTCTGTCTCCGCTGCTGGTGGACGAGGTGTTCGGAATCATTCGGGATTTCCGGGACAGCGGTACCACGATCCTGTTGGTGGAGCAGAACGCCAACAAGGCGCTGGAGATCTGCGACCGGGCATATGTGCTGGAGAACGGCAAGCTGGTGCTGTCCGGCACCGGCGCGGAGCTGATGGCCAGCGACGACATCAAAAAAGCCTATCTTGGCGGTTGAGCGATGAAAAAGACGAAGGCAGCAAGCACACGCTTGCTGCCTTCGTTGCACTTTGCCCGTCCTTGATCGGTAACGTACCGCTCAGTCGTTTTTCTGCGCCGGAGCGGGTGTGGCGGTGTTCAGTCGGTCGATGATTCGCTCGGCCGTTTCTCCGATCCGACGGCACTCTTCCGACGGGATCGAGCGGACCCGCCGCCTAACCGGCAGCCCCCATACATCGAACCACCGGGGACCGATCCATTCGCCGTAGCCGGTTTCCTCAAATACTCCTTGCAGCAAACTTAGGCACGCCCGCCGTCGGGACATGAAGATCCACTGCATGGGATGCTTGATGAGAGCAAACAGCCACGGCGGATAATGGGCGGTGATGTTGGTGTAGGTGATGCCGGGATGCACCACCGCCAGCGTGACCCCTGACCGACGGACTTCGGGGTGGGCAAAGAATTCCCAGCAGGAGGCCATCAGATACCGTTTGGAGTTTCCGTACACTTTTGACGCCCCATGGCGGGTGGAAAAATCCACGTCCTTCGGGTCGGTGGCGGAATAGCGATGGGCGATGCTGCCCACCGCGATCACCCGGGAACCGGGGCGAGCGGCCATAAGAGGCATGAGTCGCCGGAGCATATAGGCGTGGGAGACAAAGTTGATCTGGAATACGTTGTCCCAGCCGGTGGAGCAGCGATGCCGGGGAATGCTGTACGCACCGGCGGAAAGAAACAGCAGATCCGGCGGTGTGGCTTCCAAGGCATCGCAGGCGGCGCGCACCTGTGCCATGTCCTCCAGATCCACTTGAATCTTGCCCAGCACACAGCCGGGATGCGCCCGCTCCAGCCGCCGTTCCAGCGTGTCCATCGCTCCGGGGTTACGCCCCAGCAGGAGCAGCCTGGCCCCCAGCGCCGCCAGATAGTCGCATAGGACCTCGCCCAGTCCGCCGGTAGGGCCGGTTACAGCGGCTACGCGTCCCGCCAGTGAATGCGTGTGTCGGTTCAACCAGATGTCCGTTCGCACATAAATTCCCCCATCCTATCCACAGTGCAGTATAGCATAGCTTGCGGTGCACGGCAAGTAAAATCGACGTCGGCTCGGGAGGATTTGTCAAACAAAACCGGTGAGATGATCGCCCGACGGAGAAATTTCAGAAAATATGAAAAAAAGGCTTGATTTTTTTGCCGTTGTGTAGTATACTATATAAGCGCTCGAGAGAGCGGATATATCGCGGGGTGGAGCAGGGGTAGCTCGTCGGGCTCATAACCCGGGGGTCGTTGGTTCAAATCCTTCCCCCGCAACCACCAAAGTCCTGAC
>DJEF01000040.1:0-609 GCA_002431285.1 Ruminococcaceae bacterium UBA5905
ATGTGAAAAACATTCACATCATTAGGGCAAAAGCAAAGTGCTTTGCCCAGAATACATTTCCTTCTGTGATGGGTGAGGAGACACATCTTTCCATGGTGAAGAGGCACGCCCTCTTACAATGGCGGATACAGTAAGGATGCATATTTCTGTAAAGGCTGCAACCTCTTCACAATAAGCGTGCCAGAAAGCGGTAAGAACGCCTTATGTATCGTGGACGGCGAACAGTTGGGGGAGGAGAAACCGACAAGCTTAAAATGTGAATACATATCACGCTTTTAGCGGTAAGTCAACGGGACTGGGGTGCGCGCGGCATCTCCGTTTATCGAAGATTTTGCTGTGCGCCTTATTAAAACGCTTATACATCCCCGCAGGTGTCCGGCGGGAAGCCGCAGGTGTGCCGTAATACCGAACAGAACCGTCCAAATTTGTCGGCTATCGGAAACCGGCTTTCCATAACCGTTGCAGCCGTACCGGAAGTATATTGCGGGAATTCTACTGATTACGCTTATCGCCCAGTGGGTGTTGGGGATACCTCTTGTCACCGATGCGTATCTGTGGCGGTGAAATCTACGGCTGTCCGATCCGTTATTGCCAGAGAGGGCAAACAAC
>DJEF01000040.1:659-8497 GCA_002431285.1 Ruminococcaceae bacterium UBA5905
GGGCAAACAACATCCGGCGGTTGATCACGATCGTGCGCCGGATACGCACCGAATCGTTTCCGGACAGACGGTCGCTCTGAAGGGGCATACGCGGCTGCGTCAGCGTGGTGCACTATCTGACGGGTGCTCGCTATCGCCGGATCTGCTTTGTACACAGGAGAGGAATGTATTCGGCGGTTTGTACTGTGCAAGTGCCGCCCTATGTGTATATATGGTCGCTGTGGCGGGCGCGCGTCTATTCCGGTACAGCCGCAAAAGCAGGAGAGAGGGATAAACTTTTTTCGCACTTTCCCCCTAAAAAATCCATTGTCGCACCAACGAGACAAAACGATTTCGATCTGTCGCTCGGCAGAACCGCTGCTTGCCTGCGGTGCGCGCAGCATAGGATTCCACGGCAAAGCGGACTCTCAAATACACGGTCAGCGGGCAAACGGATTCATTGTCGTACCAAAAACCGGGTATACGGACGGGCGCATTGCCACACGGAAAACAGTACGATCCCGATTGCAGCGGAGGACCGCATACCGTGCTGCAAAATGCCGTCTCTTGCGGGAAAGGGCGGCAATAGCGTTTCTTACGGATACACTGCGGTGTATTGGCGGAATCTGGGTGGTCATACCGACCCAAAACGCCCCACAGGCAGGCGCCGGGATTCGCAAACCGCTTCTCATGCGAAACTATACCGCTTTTCGGCTGTGACGTTTTCTCCGGAAACGTATACATTTTTCACAGGCGGCAGGTGCTTGCTTGTCCGTGTTCTCTTGGACCAACTTTCTCCACGAGTAAGCGGTTGTCCGAATCCTTAACAAAATACGATTCAAATTGTAAAAAGTAAAAGGCAAATCCGGAAAAACATTGCGTTTCTTATCATGCTTGTGGGTGAAAAATGTCTCTGTTAGCACAGTGCACAAAGTGCGTTGCGGATCAGGCACGCAAATGCTATACTTTGTACGATGAATACAAGGCGCTTGTTATCGAATCGGGAGGGTAAGCCTGTGCGTAAGATCATTTTTGGCTCGGTGGAACCGCGGAAACGTATCGTTCGTCAGTGCTGTGCGGTTGTGTTGGCGTTGGCGTTATTGTTGCAGTACATACCTTTTAGCGCCGGAGCTTTCAGCGGTTTCGGAAAACCGCTGGTGTACAACGGCGATTTTGAGGAGGTCGGCGCCGATGCCGCTCCTGCCGGTTGGAGTTATAAAAGACTCAGCGGAGACGGGGCGCTCTCGTTAAAGAATGGCGATGGGGCGGATGGCAGTTATGTCCGATTAGAGTCTGCAGACGGTGTGGTGCTGGTGGAAACGGCCGGGGATCACCTGATTTCGCTTGAGGGCGGGGAGACCTATACGCTGTCGTTTCGCGCTTACAGCCATGGTCAGCTGCATCTGGAGATGGAGCAATATACCGACGGTGGTGTGCTCTGCGGTGATGATCTGTCCACAGAAAACGGTACCGTGACCGGGGAGACGGATTGGACGAAGCGCACCCTGGTTTTTCGCGCGGATGATGAGGCGCGCTATCTGTTGCTGCGGTTTGTGGCGGAGAATGGCACAGCGGGCGTTGATTCTGTGGTGTTAAAATCAAGCTCTGCCAGGGAGACGGCGGCACGGATGCTGCCTCTGTACACCGCGGGCGAGCCGACGAACCGGCTCTCGAACGGCGATTTTTCCGCGTATACGACAGGGGCAGACGGACAGGTGACGGCGCTGAGCCGGGAGGGGTATGTGTTTGTGACCCTCAGCGAGCTGTTCGCTTCCTGCGGGGTCGAGACGCTCCCCTGCGATCGTCCTATTTACGATGCGGATTTTTTGCACACATCCGTGAGGAAAGGAAAATGAGCTATGAATAAAAAGATGATCGGCGATCTGGCCATATCCGACGTGCTGCTGGGCAGCGAGCTGTTCGGGACGGCCATAGATGAAAAAACCAGTTTCCGGCTCATGGAGCGGTATCTGGAGCTGGGCGGCAACTGCGTGGACACCGCCCGGCTGTACGGGATGGGCAGGTCGGAGGAAACCGTCGGCAGATGGATTCGAGCCGCCCGGCAGGCGGGGAAGGAGGTCTATGTATCCACCAAAGGGGGCATCCGCGGCTGGAGTCCATGCAGGTGTCCCGCATCAGCCCCCGGGAGATCGAGCAGGACATCGACGACAGCCTGCGGGCGCTCGGTCTGGATACGGTCGACCTGTATTGGCTGCACCGGGACGATCTGCGCCAGAGCCCGGAGGAGATCCTGAGTTTTATGAACGATTTCATTCGCGCGGGAAAGATTCGACATTTTGGTGTGTCCAACTGGCGGGGGGCAGCGGATCCTGCAAGCCAATCGCTATGCGGCGCAGCATGGGCTGGCGCCCATTGTCGCGTCCCAGATCAAGTGGAGTCTAGTGGTGTCCAATGCCGGGGTCGGGGACCCGACGCTGGTGGAGATGGATGAAACGGAATATGCAGTTTATACGCATTAGGCGCTGCCGGTGATCGCGTATTCCGCTCAGGGCACGGGCATCGACATCGTGGTGCTGGACGACGGCTGGTATGCCCACCGTAAGGGGGAAAACGGCTCTTTGGGCGATTGGTATGTCAGCCCGGACAAATTTCCCGACGGGCTGCGCCGGGTCAGCGCGGCGTGCCGGGAGAGCGGCGTGGGGCTGGGACTTTGGATCGAGCCGGAAATGGTGAATCGGGACAGCGATCTGTATCGGGCGCATCCCGACTGGTGCATTTCTCTGCCGGGTGTAGAGCCGCTGGAGAGCCGCTGCGAGCTGGTGCTGGACTATGGCCGGCCGGAGGTTGTGGACGGCATATATCGGGCGCTGTATGCGCTGCTGAGCGAGAACGAGATCGCCTATGTGAAATGGGATATGAACCGGAATATCACGGATAACGGCTCGGTCTTTCTCGGCAGGAGGCAGCAGGGGGAACAAAACCATCGGTATATTCTCGGCGTATACACGCTGATGGAACGGCTGACCTCCGCCTTTCCGCAGATCTTCTTTGAGGGATGCGCCGGCGGCGGAGGACGGTTTGATCTCGGGGTTCTGTATTATTTCTCTCAGATCTGGACGAGCGACGACACCGACGCCTATGAGCGCACAAAGATCCAGTATGGCACCAGTCTGGTTTTTCCGCCGGAGACCATGGCCGCCCACGTGACGATCTGTCCCAATCATCAGACGGGGCGCACGACGGCTTTTGAAGCACGGGAGGCGGTCGCCACGCTGTTCTCTTTCGGTTATGAGCTGGATTTGGGCAAGCTGTCAGCCGCAGAACTGCGGCAGATACCGGCACAGGTGTGCCGCCACAGAGAACTGGCGGAGGCGCTGGCGGGCGGCCGGTTTTACCGGATCGTCAGTCCCTTTACGGACGACGCAGCGGCCTGGCAGGTTGTATCGTCCGATGGAAAATTCAGCGCCGCGCTGTGTATGTCGGCGCTGAATATCCCCAATGCCCATGTGCGTCGGCTGCGTTTGCGGGGACTTGAGCCGGATACGGAATATACGGTGCAGCCATTCGGCATCCGCTCCACCGGCGCAGCTCTGATGCATATTGGGCTGCCGCTACCGGAACGTACGATGGATTTTCAGGTGGACTTTCTGACGCTCCGGGCTCAGTGAGCCGGATGGGCGCAAGGTCGGCCGACACACAAACGCCCGCCGCTGTTTCTCGGAAACAGCGGCGGGCGTTTGCGTATTTTTCAGTAAAAAGTGGTGGATAAAGGGTTGATTTTTTCGGATTTTACGGTATACTGTATTTGTGGGAAGTTTGATTTTGATGATCATTTGCGTTGGCAAGAAGGAGAATCATTATGCGGAAAACAAAAATCGTCTGCACCATTGGCCCGGCCTGCTCGGATGAAACGACGCTGGAGGAAATGTGTCTGGCGGGGATGAATGTGGCACGGCTGAATTTCTCTCACGGCACCCATGAGAGTCACCAGAAAACCATGGATATGGTGAAGCGGGTGCGGGAGCGGCTGGGGCTGCCCATCGCCGTGATGCTGGATACCAAGGGACCGGAATACCGCATCAAGACTTTCAAAAACGGAAAGATCACCCTTAAGGAGGGGGATACGTTCGCCTTCACCACCGAGGATGTGGAGGGGGACGAGACCCGTGTCGCGGTGAACTACAAGGGACTGAATCACGATCTGAAACCCGGCGATCGGGTGCTGCTGAATAACGGATTGATGGCCTTCGTGGTGGTCGAGACCACCGATACGGATGTGATCTGCCGGGTGACGGTGGGCGGCGAGCTGTCCGACCGCAAGAGCATGGCCTTCCCGGACAAGGTGCTGCGGCAGGCCTATCTCAGCGAGCAGGATAAGCAGGATATTCTGTTCGGCGCCCGCAACGGGGTGGATTTTATCGCCTGCTCCTTTGTGTCCTGTAAGCAGGATCTGGTGGATATCAAGAATTTCATGAAGGAAAACGACATCGAGGATATTGAACTGATCGCCAAGATCGAAAATCGCTCCGGTGTGGACAATATCGAGGAGATTTGCGAGGAATGCTCCGGCATCATGATCGGCCGGGGGGATATGGGGGTGGAGATCCCCTTTGAGGAGCTGCCCGCTATCCAGAAGCATCTCATCACCGAATGCCGGATGCTGGGCAAGCGGGTGATCACCGCCACGGAGATGCTGGAGAGCATGATCCATAATGCCCGTCCCACCCGTGCGGAGATTTCCGACGTGGCCAATGCGGTGTATGACGGCACCAGTGCGGTCATGCTGTCCGGCGAAACGGCGGCGGGCGAGCATCCGGTGCTGGCGGTCAAGACCATGGCGCGCATCGCGGAAGAAGCCGAAGCGCACATCGACTTTGCCGAATGGTATCGGCATTTTGAGTTCCGCATCCGCAATACGCTGGATGCCATATCCCACGCCACCTGCGGCATGGCCATCGACATCGAGGCGAAAGCGATCGCGGTTTGCTCTCTGTCCGGCACCACGGCTCGGATGGTATCCCGTTTCCGCTGCCCGGTGGATATTCTGGGAGTGACCATCAACCCCCGCACCTGGCGCAAGCTGGCATTGTCCTGGGGGGTGACGCCGGTGCTCAGCGATGCCTATGATTCCATCGACGTGCTGTTCTATTCCGCCAAGCATCTGGCACAGACCGCCTTCGGTCTGCAGCCGGGGGATCGGCTGGTGATCACCGGCGGGCAGACCAACGGCCGCTCCGGGAACACCAATCTCATTAAGATTGAAACCATCTGAGAGGACGATTCTATGAAAACCCAGCGTCTGTATGAACAGGATGCCTATTGCCGGGAGTTTACGGCACGGGTGTTGTCCTGCGATCCGACGGAAGGAGGATATGCGGCGGTGCTGGACGCCACCGCCTTTTTCCCGGAGGGGGGCGGACAGGCGGCGGATACCGGTGTCTTGGACGGCGTCGCCGTCACGGATGTGCAGCTGCGGGGGGACGCGATTGTCCATACCGTGGTTGCGGCGCTGCCGGTAGGGGAGACCGTCACCGGCAGGATCGACTGGGAGCAACGGTTTGCCCGGATGCAGAAGCATACGGGGGAGCATATCGTGTCCGGATTGATTCATCGCCTGTATGGATTGCACAATGTGGGGTTCCATCTGGGTCGGGAGGATGTGACGCTGGATCTGGACGGCGAACTGACCCGGGAGCAGCTGGACGAGATCGAAACGCTGGCCAACCGGGCGGTGTGGGAGGATCGTCCGGTGCGGGCGTGGTTCCCGACCCCGGAAGAGCAGCAAACCCTGGAATACCGCAGCAAAAAGGCCATAGATGGGCCTTTGCGGATCGTGGAGATCGAGGGCGTGGATCGGTGCGCCTGCTGCGCGCCCCATGTGGCGCACACCGGAGAGATCGGCGTCATCCGGCTGTTGGATTTTCTGCGCTATAAAGGCGGCGTGCGGATCCATATGCAGTGCGGACTGGATGCGCTGCTGGACAGCCGGATGCACTTCCACGAGGTGACGGCGGCGGCCGCCCGCCTGTCGGTGAAACCGACAGAGCTGACCGGCGCGGTGGAACGGTTGCTGGCC
Organism: Ruminococcaceae bacterium UBA5905; assembly: GCA_002431285.1. GTDB lineage: Bacteria > Bacillota > Clostridia > Oscillospirales > Acutalibacteraceae > UBA5905. The sequence continues at coordinate 6,676 of DJEF01000040.1, forward strand.
CAGCGGGATGACCTGTCTCGCCGGTTGCGGCAGGAGCGCGCACAGGCGGCGGTGCTCCTGGCCCGGAATGCGCCGGCGGAGGATGTGTCTCCGTTGTTTTTGCCCGGAGAGCCGGATAACGCCGCCATGCGGCAGGTGCTGGAAGCGTTGCTGGCACGCGGCATTTCCCCGGCGGGGGTATTTGTCGGAGATGCGGAGCGGGGATACCGCTTTGCGGCGATGGGCGGCGCCGATTTGCCGGGGTTGGCCCGGCGGATGAAGGAGCAGCTGGGCAGTCGGGGCGGCGGCTCGCCGGAGATCGTACAGGGACAGGTGAAAGCCACCGCCGGAGCGATCCGGGCGTTTTGGCGGCAGGAAACGGAAAACGACCGATAAATCGAGGGGAGCGGGATCACCAATCGTGGCGATCCCGCTCCCGGGCTTTTATGCCGGATTTGTTTTTGGGGGGGAGATATCCCGGGGAGATGATTATAGCTCTACCCACCCGGATACATACAGCCATGCCGGGGATTTGCCCACCCGATCGGCGCGGTTGGTCACGCGATAACGGTTGCCGATCTTTATCCCGTCATACAGCCAGAATGCCCCGGTGCGGGTCACATACTTGCTGCCCCGGGCAGTGGTGTACAGCTTATCGCCGTTTAGGCGGATGCTGTCGCCGGTTTTCGGTATCGCCGGGGCCGGCTGGGGTTGCGGCGTGGGTTCCGGTATGGGCTGCGGTGTCGACTCCGGTGCGGGGTCAGTCGGCTTTTCCGGTTCCGGGGTGGGTTGCGGCTCGGTGTGTGGCTTATAGTCCACTCCGCAGATCTCGCACAGCGCCTGCACCGTCTCCTCCGCCATTGTTTCCATGCCGCCGTTGTGGAACCAGGCGCAGTCCTCCGCATTGTCGTGGAAGAACAGCTCGTCGTACAGGCATATCATGGCGGTGGCGTTGACCTCATAGAGGTCGCTGCGCTGCCGCACAACATGGTGTATGCTTTTGCGGTATTTGTGGAGAATGTCCGCTTTTGCTTTGCTGTCGGCGTTGGGGTAGCACATGGTCATGCTGTATCGGCCGCCGCCGGCATTGGAATGGGCGACATAGTAGATGTCGGCTTTCCAGCGGTTGGCCTCTGCCACCCGCACGGTCATGGCCTGCGAGCCGGTCAGCCCTCTGTCGCCCCGCATGACCTCGAAGCCCACCTCCCGCAGACGGGTCTCCAGAATATCCGCGTATGCATTGCAGTGGGTGTTTTCGCTGCATTGCATCGGGCACTGTGTGCGGTTATCGGCGGCATGGGCCGCCGGAGATAAATAAATCTTTGCCATCTTCATTTCCTCCGTTTACAATATATGCATCGGTTTCTTCGATGATACGGCGCTGGCCGGTAGGTATGCGTAGTTGTCTGTCCGAATGGGGGACATCCGGTATAGCGGTTCTCAGCGCCGGCGGCCGTTTTTATTGGCTCACCTTTCGTCCGCAGATGAGCACCTGTGTCCCCACCGGGAGATTGTTGACCGAATTGATGAGGATGGAGCTGGCCGCGCCCAGACTGACCAACCGTCTTTGATTGGCCATATTAGCCGCCGCCGCTGCTATGGACGCACAGCAATCCCATACGTGGATGTCGTCATTTCCGATCCGTTCTCCGATGAAATAAAAATAGCGGCATCCGACCTGAGAAGTCTGCATATACACTCTGTTGCTGCTTGCCTGTTCATTAAACCACACGCTCAGCTCATTGATTTTTACCGTTATGGAGGACGGCAATTGCATATATATCGCCACTCGGTCCAGTGAGAAGCTCTCTCCGCTCGGAAGGGCCGAAACGGTGATATCGTT
>DJEF01000003.1:0-6966 GCA_002431285.1 Ruminococcaceae bacterium UBA5905
TCATCCTGCTGGACGAGCCCACCAACCACCTGGACATCGACTCCATCCGCTGGCTGGAGGATTTCCTGATGGACTATGAGGGCACCGTGATCGTGGTGTCCCATGACCGGCATTTCCTCAACAATGTGTGCACCCACATCGTGGATGTGGACTATAACCAGATTAAAATTTATGTGGGCAACTACGATTTCTGGTACGAGTCCAGCCAGCTGGTGCAGAAGATCATGCGGGAGCAGAACCGCAAGAACGAGGAAAAAATCAAAGAGCTGCAGAGCTTTATCCAGCGGTTCTCCGCCAATAAATCCAAATCCCGGCAGGCGACCTCCCGTCGCAAACTGTTGGATAAGCTGACGGTGGAGGAGATGCCCGCCTCCTCCCGGCGGTATCCCTTTGTGGGCTTTCAGATGGACCGGGAGGCCGGCAAGGAAATTCTGGCGGTGGAGGGGCTGTCCAAGACCGTGGACGGCGTGAAGGTGCTGGACAACATCTCTTTCCGCATCAACAAGGGGGACAAGGTGGCCTTTGTGGGGCAGGATGAGATCGCCACCACCACCCTCTTTAAGATCATCACCGGCGAGCTGGAGCCGGATGCGGGCAGTTATAAATGGGGCGGCACCACCAGCCTGTCCTATTTTCCCAAGGATAACACCGCCTATTTTGAGGGGTGTGATATGAACCTGCTCCAGTGGCTCAACCAGTATTCCCGGGACAATACCGAGACCTATCTGCGGGGCTTTCTGGGCAAGATGCTGTTCTCCGGCGACGATGTGCTGAAGCCGGTGAAGGTGCTGTCCGGCGGCGAAAAGGTGCGGTGTATGCTGTCCCGGATGATGATGTACGGCTCCAATGTGCTGGTGCTGGATCAGCCCACCAATCATTTGGATCTGGAATCCATCACGGCGGTCAACGACGGTCTGACGGCTTTCCCCGGCAATGTGCTGTTCTCCTCCTACGACCACCAGTTCATCCAGACGGTGGCGAACCGCATCATGGAGCTGAAAGACGGCAAGCTGCTGGATAAGATGATGACCTATGACGATTTCCTGGAGTATAAAGCGGCCAACGGACTGAAATAATCAACAGTAGGGATGCGGACCGCATCCCTACTGTTTTGTAAAGGGGTATACCGATGGAGAAAAAACGCATTTTACTGATCGGCACCGGCGGCACCATCGCCTCAGAGATGTCGGAGGAGGGGCTGGCGCCGGAGCTGAATACGGAGCAGCTGCTCCAGTTTGTGCCGGAGATTGGCGCGCTGTGCCGGGTGGACTGCGTGCAGCTGTGCAGCCTGGACAGCACCAATATTCGCCCGGAGCACTGGCTGGACATGGCGGGAACTCTGCGGCAACACTACGATGCCTATGACGGCTTTGTCATCTGCCACGGCACGGATACGATGGCGTATACGGCGGCGGCGCTGAGCTATCTGGTGCAGGGCAGCCCCAAGCCCATCGTCCTCACCGGCGCGCAAAAGCCCATCTGGTTCGACGGCACCGACTCCAAACGCAACCTGACCGATGCGTTTCTCTATGCCTGTCAGGGGGGCGGCGGGGTGCAGATCGTCTTTAACGGGCAGGTGATCTTAGGCACCCGCGCCCGGAAAACCTGCACCAAGAGCTTTCAGGCTTTTTCCAGCGTCAACCACCCGGATCTGGCGGTGCTGCGGGACGGCACGCTGCTGCAATATATCCGCTGCGAGTGCCGGGAGAGACCGGTGTTCTACGATGCGCTGGACGCCAATGTGGGGCTGCTGAAGCTCACCCCCGGGGTCTCCGGCGCGGTGGCGGCGTATCTGTTGGAACAATACGACGGACTGATCTTAGAGGGTTTCGGCGTGGGCGGACTGCCCCAGTATGACGGGCTGTATGAGCAGGTGGAGCGGGCGGCCCGGCAGGGCAAGCTGATCGTGATGACCACCCAGGTGCCCAACGAGGGCAGCGATCTGAAGGTGTATCAGGTGGGCGGACGGCTCAAAAACGCCCTGCCGGTGCTGGAGGCCTACGATATGACCACCGAGGCGGCGCTGGCAAAGCTCATGTGGATATTGGGGCAGACCCGGGACTTTGACCGGGCAGCGGAACTGTTCTATCAGCCGGTGGCGCGGGATATTCTGTTTCCCCACCGTGCGCAATGATCCTGTGGAACGCGAAGCCGGTTTTGCTGGCGAAACGGCTCTGCGTTTGTCGGCGGATCAGGGTTGCAAAACCGGCAGAAGCGTGGTACAATACCCGTATAAGAACTCTGTACAAAGTGTCAGTAGGCCAGGAAAGAAGGACGAGCGTATGAATATCATGGTTGTGGGCTGCGGTAAGATCGGCACCACTATTTTGGAAAGTTTGGTGGCGGAGGGACACGACGTGACCGCCGTGGACAACGACCCGGCGGCTCTGAACGAAGTGACCAATGTGCATGACGTGATCGGGGTTTGCGGCAACGGCGCGGATTGCAGCACGCTGGAGGAAGCCGGCGTGGATAAAGCGGAGCTGTTTGTTGCGGCTACCGGCTCGGATGAAGTGAATATGCTCAGCTGCTTTCTGGCGGGGCGCATGGGCGCCCGCCACACCATCGCCCGTATCCGCAAGCCGGAATATAACGACCGCAGTCTCGGATTCATGAAGCAGCAGCTGGGGCTGTCCATGGCCATCAATCCGGAGCAGCTGGCGGCCCATGAGCTGTATCACATTCTCAAGCTGCCGTCGGCGGCGAAGGTGGAGACCTTCTCCCGGCGGAATTTCGAGATGATCGAGCTGCGGCTGAAGAGCGGCTCCCCCCTGCTGGGGGCTCCCCTAACGGAGCTGCGCAATCGCTATGCGGCGAAATTCCTCATCTGCGCCGTCCAGCGGGGCGGCAAGGTGTATATCCCCGACGGCCAGTTTGTGCTGGAGGACGGCGACCGCATCGGTCTGATCGCGCCCCCGGCGGAGCTGCTGAAGCTCCTGAAGGCGATGGGCGAGGTGCAGCGCCAGATGCGCTCGGTGATGATCCTCGGCGGCAGCCGCACGGCCTATTATCTGGCGCGGCGGCTGCTCAATTCCGGCAGCGAGGTGAAGATTATCGAGATCGACCGGGAGCTGTGCGAGGAGCTGAGCGAATCCCTGCCCAAGGCGACCATCATTCACGGAGACGGCGCCCAGCAGGAGCTGCTGCTGGAGGAAAGCCTGCGCAGCATGGACGCCTTTGTGGCGTTGACCGGCATGGACGAGGAGAACATTCTCCTGTCCTTCTTCGCGTCCTCCCAGCAGGTGCCGAAGGTGATCTCCAAGGTGAACCGGGACGAGCTGAGCGCTCTGGCGGAGCGGCTGGGGCTGGATTGCATCGTGTCCCCCCGCAAGATCATCGCCGATGTGCTGGTGCAGTATGCCCGGGCGTTGGAGAATTCTCTGGGCAGCAATATTGAGACGCTGTATTCTCTCATGGACGATCAGGCGGAGGCGGTGGAATTCCGGGTGCGGGAGGACCCCCGCATTGTGAATATTCCCCTCAAGGAGCTGCGGATCAAGCCCCATATTCTCATTGCCGGTATCATCCGGGAGCGCAAACCCATCATCCCCACCGGCGACGACTGCATCATGGCGGGGGACAATGTGGTGGTGCTGGCCGCCCAGCACCGGTTGCAGGATCTCACCGATATCCTGAAATGACCTCAATTCATGACGGAAAGAGCGGATGAAACAGATCTATGAATCGTAGAATGATCCTCAATACGCTGGGACAGATCATCCGTCTGGAGGCGGTGTTGCTGATGCTGCCCGCCCTTGTGGCCGGACTGTACGGCGAGAGCCGCTGTCTGCGGGCGTTTTTGCTCACCGGAGGGTTGGCGCTGCTGGTCGGCACTCTGCTGATCCTGCTGACCCGTACCCGCAGTCGGCTGATCTTTTCCAAGGAGGGCTTCGTGACGGTGGCGCTGGCCTGGCTGTGCCTGTCCGCCATCGGGGCGCTGCCGTTCGTGCTCAGCGGGGCGGTGCCCTCCTATGTGGACGCCTTTTTTGAGACGGTCAGCGGACTGACTACCACCGGCTCCTCCATCCTTCCCGATGTGGAGCGCCTGCCTCGGGGGCTGCTGTTCTGGCGCAGTTTCACCCACTGGATTGGCGGCATGGGCGTTCTGGTGCTGATGATGGCGATCGTACCGTCGGATTCCGGGCGCAGTATGCACATGATGCGGGCGGAGATGCCCGGCCCTGTGGTGGGGAAGCTGGTGCCCCGGGTGCGGGACACCGCCAAAATTCTGTACATCATTTATATGGGCATGACGGCGTTGATGGTGGTGCTGCTGTGTTGCGGCGGCATGAGCCTGTATGACAGCCTCATCCACGCTTTCGGCACGGCGGGCACCGGTGGATTTGGCGTGTATCGGGACAGCCTGGCGGGGTTCTCTCCCTACATACAATGGGTGGTCACGGTCTTCATGCTGCTGTTCGGCGTCAATTTTAACCTGTATTATCTCATTCTGGCCCGGCATTTCCGCTCCGCCATCAAGAGCCGGGAGTTGTGGGTCTATCTGGGGTTGGTGCTGGGAGCCTCCGGGTTGATCGCCTGGAATATCCGGGCGCTGTATTCCACGGCTGGTGAAACCATCCGGCAGGCGGTGTTCCAGGTATCCTCCATCATCACCACTACCGGTTATGCCACTGCCGACTTTAACCTCTGGCCGGGGTTGTCCAAGGCGGTGTTGCTGCTGCTCATGTTCGTGGGCGGCTGTGCCGGTTCCACGGCAGGCGGTCTGAAGGTGGCGCGGGTGCAGCTGCTGGCTGCCTCCGCCCGTCGGGATCTGCGTCGGGCGCTGCATCCCCGCAGCGTGGTATCCGTCCGATTGGAGGGCAAACGGGTGGAGGAGTCCACGGTGCAGGGGGCCGGAGCGTATCTGGCGCTGTATGCGGCGCTGCTGGCGCTGGGATTCCTGCTGATCAGCTTTGAACCGTTCGGGATGGAGAGCAATCTGACGGCGGTGATCACCTGCCTGAACAATGTGGGACCCGGTTTCGGCGAGGTGGGACCGGCCGGCGGATTCACCGCCTATTCGGCATTTTCCAAGATCGTTTTGTCGCTGGAAATGCTGTTCGGACGGCTGGAGATCTATCCGCTGCTGTTCCTGCTCAGCCCCTCGACCTGGACAAAGAAATAAGAAAACCGGTGGGGTCGTTCGTGTGAACGACCCCACCGGTCGATTGGCTGATGAAGCAACGGCGCCCTGCGGCGGAGGGGGTCATCCCGTCGGCTTTCGGCTCTGCCATGCTGGGTTAAGTCCCGGGCAAAGGCAGAGCGACGGCACCCCATGGCGGAGCAGAACGACCGCCCGACGGAGCCTGGCTACGCGCCGACGCAGTGGCGTGGGACGCGGACGGACCCGGTGCGTTGCGGGGGGCATCCCAGCGGCTTCCAGTTCCGCTATGCTGGGTTAAGCCCCGGACAGCGGCAGAGTGACCGCACTCCGCGGCAGGGCAGAACGATCGCCCGACGGAGCCTGGCTGCGCGCCGACGCAGCGGCGCAGAACGCGGGCAGACCCGGTGTGTTGCGGAGGGGGCATCCCATCGGCTTTTGGTTCATCGGGAGGTGCCCCGCCATTCGTCGTAGGCCGCGCCGCAATGGGCGCAGGCGGTGGTGCCCGCCTTGTTCACCGTGCCGCAGCGCACGCAGTCCCATGGATGCCGCGCCTCCGGCTTATAGGCGGGCACGGCCCGCTGCGGTTCGTCCGCTGCGGCCGGAGTTGCGGGGGCGGGCCGGGTTTCTTCCAGACGATGCAGTTTTTCCTGCAGCTCTCGGAGCTGCTCCTCCTGCCGGTCCACCCGGTCCATCGTCCCCACCAGCGCGAAGCAGGGGACGGCAAACAGCCCGAACAGCCCCAGGCACAGCAGAGCGTTCACCGGTTCGGTGCTGATACCGTAGAAAAATCCGACTACACCGAGACCGAGAAACAGAAATCCCAGCACTAAGATCAATTTTTTCATTCTTGTCACCATCCTGTTTTTTTAGATTAGTTCAGGGCGCCACCGTATCGGCCCGGTGCGGTGGCGTCACAAACAAAACGATTGAGACACGACCGCTTTCCGAGACGGTCGCAGGATCGCGTATCATGCACTTTCACCGGAAAAGCGTCTGTACAGGGATCGTTTGATTCAAAGGAGTGATGGATCTCATGCGCAACACCACACTATGTTACATTCACAACGACCGGGGCGAAACACTGCTGCTCCATCGGGTGAAGAAGCAGAACGACCTGAATCGCGACAAGTGGATCGGCGTCGGCGGTAAATTCGAGGATAAGGAAAGCCCGGAGGAATGTCTGCTGCGGGAGGTGCGGGAGGAGACCGGACTGACCCTCACCCGCTATCGCTGCCGAGGCATTGTCACTTTTGTATCGGCGGTGTACGAGACGGAATATATGCATCTCTTCACCGCCGACGGATTCACCGGTGCGCTGACCGACTGCGACGAGGGCACGCTGGAATGGGTGCCGGATGCGCAGGTGGCGGCGCTGCCCACATGGGCAGGGGATCGCATCTTTTTGCAGCTGCTGGAGCAGGATGCCTCGTTTTTCTCTCTCAAGCTGGAGTACGATGCCGCCGACACCCTTCTACGGGCGGTATTAGAGGGGGAAGAACTGGATGTAAGCGCTTACAACGCGTAAATCTCTGCTTTTTCGGCGTACCCCGGTAACTCCAGGTGGACGCGGCCTTGAAGTTACGGTGCGATTCCAGTATAGAGGATTCCGCAAAATTTGTCAACCCTGCCCGATACCGGCGAAACCGGTGAAAAATCACTGGTGAAAAATCACCGGCAAAAAATTCGCCGTTGGGTGGGAATTTTGACGATTTTTGTCGGCAGTTCTTGACGGAAAGGGCGCTTTAGGGTATGTAGTGTAGGTATACAGTGCAGGTGAAATAGTAAAGGAGCGATGTGTATGAATGCTTTTCCGGAGATGCGGCGTAAATTCGGCTTTGGCTGTATGCGGCTGCCTATGCAGG
>DJEF01000003.1:7053-18994 GCA_002431285.1 Ruminococcaceae bacterium UBA5905
TATTTCGACACCGCCCATGGCTATCTGAGCGGCAAAAGTGAGACGGCGCTGCGGGAATGTCTGACCAAACGCTATCCCCGTTCGGCGTATCTGCTCACCGATAAGCTCACCGGCAATTTCTTCGAGAAAGAGGAGGATATCCGTCCTTTCTTCGAGAGTCAGCTGGCAGCCTGTGGGGTGGATTACTTTGATTTTTACCTGATGCACGCCCAGAATAAGGATATCTACGCCAAATTCAAGCGCTGCCATGCCTATGAGCAGGGCTTGCAGCTGAAAGCGGAGGGGAAAATTCGTCATTTCGGCATTTCTTTCCACGATACGGCGGAGGTGCTGGAGCAAATCCTCACCGAGTATCCGCAAATTGAAGTGGTGCAGATCCAGCTGAACTATCTGGACTTTGAGGATCCGGCGGTGCAGTCCCGGCGGTGCTATGAGGTCTGCTGTAAGCACGGCAAGCCGGTCATCGTTATGGAGCCGGTCAAGGGCGGCAGCCTGGTGAACCTGCCGGTATTGCACCGACGGCTGCCCCCGGCATATTTCCATCCCCGATCTGTTCTCCTGCCTGAACGCCAAGCAGCTGCACCACGACTGGAATGCCGACTACTATTACGGCATCTACACCGCCAACCACGGCAAGGCGTCCGACTGCATCGCCTGCGGCAAGTGCGAAAATGCTTGCCCCCAGCATCTGCCCATCCGGGCGCTGCTGAAGGATGTGGCAAAGGAGTTTGAGACGGTATGATGGAGTATCGGAAGCTGCCCCACGGTGAGGAGCGCATCGGCACGCTGGGGCTGGGCATGGGCGGCGTCCAAGCCGCCCCGCCCGCCGAAATTGAGGCGGTGGTGCGGCAGGCGCTGGAGCAGGGCATCAACTTCTTTGACCTGTGCGCCGGCGGCGCGGCGGTGTATGAGCCGTTCGGACGCGCCATCCGCGGGCGGCGGGAATCGGTGTATTTTCAGCTGCATTTCGGGGCGGTCTACAACGCCCGGGGTGAATACGGTTGGTCGCGGGAGCTGAGCCGGGTGCGGGAGACCTTTGAGTGGGAGCGCCGCACCATGGGGATCGACTATGCGGATTTCGGTTTTCTCCACTGTGTGGATGAGCTGAGCGACTGGGAGGACATCCAGCGCAGCGGCATTCTCGCCTATGTGCAGGGCTTGAAGGAGCAGGGGGCGGTGCGCCATCTGGGCTTTTCCTCCCATACCCCTGCCGTGGCGCACCGGCTGCTGGATACCGGGCTGATGGATATGATGCTCTTTTCCGTCAACCCCGCCTACGATCTGGAGCGGGGGGACGAATACGGCATCGGCACCGCCTCCGAGCGGGCGCAGCTGATGCGCCGGTGCGAAGCGGAGGGGGTAGGCATCTCGGTGATGAAGCCCTTTCACGGCGGTCAGCTGCTGGCGGCGGAAACGTCGCCCTTCGGCACGGCGCTGACCCGTAATCAGTGTCTCCAATATGTGCTGGACCGTCCCGCCGTGCTGACGGCGGTGCCGGGGGTGCGGGGGCTGGAGGATTTGCAGGCGCTGCTGAGTTTTCTCCACGCCACACCCCAGGAGAACGACTATTCCGTCATCGGGGAATTTACCCCTCAGGCGGCGGTGGGGCACTGTGTGTATTGCAACCACTGCCAGCCCTGTCCGGCGGGTATTGATATCGGGCTGGTGAATAAATATTACGATCTGTCTCTGGCGGGGGATCGGATGGCACACAATCATTACAGTAAGCTGACGGTGCAGGCGGACGCCTGTCTCAGCTGCGGTCATTGCGACCGGCGCTGCCCGTTCCGGGTGGCGCAGCAGGCGCGGATGCACACCATCGCTGCCTATTTCAGTAAAGGAGAATGAGAGCTATGATTGAATCGGTATTGACAAGAAAACAGGTTTCTGTGAAGATGAAGCTGACGGTTAAGGCGTTGATTTCCGCCGGAATCGTGGCGCTGGCGGTGGTGCTGCCCCAGCTGGCGCACCTGCTGGTGGGTGCCCCCGCCGGGGTGCGGTGGCTGCCGATGTATCTGCCGGTGCTGCTGGGCGGCTGCCTGCTGGGGGTGCGCTGGGGCGTCGGTATCGGTCTGGCGGCGCCTTTGTGCAGCTTTCTGTGCACTACGCTGGCGGGCAATCCCATGCCGGCGGCGGTGCGGCTGCCCTTTATGATGGCGGAGCTGGCGGTGTTCGGGCTGGTGAGCGGCGCGTTTGCCGGCAAAATCGCCCGAAACGGCGCATGGGCGTTTCCGGCGGTGCTGCTGGCGCAGCTGAGCGGCCGGGGGCTGTTTCTGCTGCTGGTGGCTGTTTTTCAGGCGATGGTTCCTTTTACTCCGGCGCTGATTGCCGGACAGATTGCTGCCGGCTGGCCGGGGCTGGTGCTGCAGCTGCTGGCGGTGCCCGGTATGGTGATCGGGCTGCGGTATTTTCTGCGGGAGGATAGCCGGGTATGACGGATCTGGAGCGGGCGATGGCTGCCCTGCAGCCGCCCCATACGCTGGCGCTGTGCCGGGATGGAGAGGTGCTCACCAGCGACCGCCGGGGTGTGGCGCCCATGGTGGCGTTCCTCCGGGAGGGACGGGCACTGGAGGGCTATGCCGCCGCCGACCGGGTGGTGGGAAAGGCTGCTGCCTGGCTGTTTATCCTTGCCGGGGTACGGGCGGTGTACGCCGCCACCCTCTCCGAGGGCGGGCGGGAGCTGCTCACCCGCCACGGAATTCCGGTGCAGTGGGAGACCCTCACCCCCACCATCCGCAACCGGGATGACACCGGGCTTTGCCCCATGGAGCAGGCGGTGGCGGAGGCGACCGACCCCGCCGATGCCCTGCGGCGCATCGAGGCGCGTATGGCGCAGCTGGCAAAGCCGATGTAAACAGGAAAAGACCGGCGGGACATCCTTTTCGGATGTCCCGCCGGTCTGTTTGTATTCTTCGTTGACCATTGCTGTCGGTCACAGGCAATACTGTTCCAGAAAACGGAATGGTTGCATTGGGACGACAGGGAAAAACTCAAAGCCGATCGACCGGTCGTAGCCGTGTGTCCGCAGGGTATCGAAGATGGCCGCATAGGGCAACGTACCGCTGCCCGGTTCTCCGCGTCCGGGAAAGTCGGCTACGTGAATATGCCCGATGTACGGCAGCGCCCGAACCAGCCCGTCCACCGAAAAATCGCCCTGAACGCTCTGGTGAAAAATATCGTACAGCATCCGGATGTTCTCGGAGCCAACCTGCGTCAAGACGGAAATCATGCCCTCAACGGTCGGAATCAGATAGCCAGGTCGCTCCTGCCGGTCGATCGGTTCCACCAAAAGTGTGATGCCGGCTTCCTCCAGATACGGCTGTATGCGACGCAGATTGTGTATCACCGTCTGCCGCTGCTGCGTTTCGGGGATCTGCGGAATGGCGTCGCCGACGGTGACGATCAATTGGTGTGTGCCGATACGAATAGCCTGTGCAATGCTCTCCTGAACGGCGCATTGCAGGCCGTCTCCATCCGGGTCATTCAGGGCTCTCTGAGCTATGCGTGTGGCGATTTTGGGATCCGCGGAGTCTATGCAAAAGGCGGAGACTCGGACGTTCTCCCGGAGCGCGGCGGCGCGAATCGCATCCATATCCTTGTTGTGCCAGTGCCAGAATTCCACAGCGGAAAAACCGGATTGCTTGCACCGTGCGATCCGTTCGGGAATGGAAAGCTCCGGAAAGACGGTTTCGATGCATACGCTGCTATGTGTCATAAGCGGTGCCTCCTTTCAGTGTTCCAGCAGACGGCGGAGCCGCTGTGTGCCGGCGGCAACGGTCGTGTCGCGGCCGAAGATACTGGATGTGCCGGCAACCAGCACATCCGCCCCGGCCTGTCGCATTGCTGCGGCATTCTCAAAGCTGCAATTTCCGTCCACCTCGATGAGGATGTGCGTCAGTCCCCGGCTTTTCAGCAGCGCGGAAAGCCGGGCGATCTTATCCAGCCCGCCGGGCACCAGCGGCTGCCCCGCGAACCCGGGATTGACCGTCATGAGAAGCACCATGTCCAGCTCGGGCAGAATCTCGGAGAGCATCTCAATGGGGGTCGCCGGATTCAGCGCCACGCACGGATGGGCACCGGTTTCCCGAATCTGTGCAATAACCCGTTGCAAATGACGGGTGCTTTCATAGTGTACGGATACGGTGTCGCCCTCCCGCAAATCCAGGGTTTCGAAGATGCGTTCAGGGTTTTCCGCCATGATGTGATAGTCAAAGGGCAGCCGCGTCACCGTCCGAAATCGCCGCAGCATCTCTGCTGAAAGCATCAGATTGGGGACAAAATGGTTGTCCATGATGTCGCAATGGAGCCAGTCTATCCCTGCCCGTTCCAGCTCGGCGAGCGACTGCTCCATATGGAGCATATCCGCACACATGACAGAGGCAGAAAGGATGGCGTTTCGCTCGGGCCGGATGGGGATAAACGCCGCACCATACAGTGGAGCGTTTGCGCCGAGAGCGGCTGTTTGGATGACGGGCAGGGCACCGGCGCTGTAACAATGGGCGGTAATGTATTCGGTCAATGGCCGAATATACAGCTCCGTTTGTTCCGACAGTCCACCGCTGAACAGCAGGCAATCCGGCGATATTGTGTTGATGACCGACACTAATACATTGCCCAGCATTTCGACCGCATCGGTCAGCGCTGTTTGACAGCGCCCGTCGCCGGAGACGGCGGCGGCAAACAGATCCTTTGCGGTCCTGCCAACGCCGAGAATTTCGCTCGCCGTTCTGTCCAGACCGCCGCCCGCCGCATATTTTTCTACGCAGCCGCATTTGCCGCAACCGCAGGGACGCCCGTTGGGCACTGCCGGAATGTGGCCGATCTCTCCGGCGCTGCCCAGGGCTCCGGACAGAATCTTTCCGTCCACCACAATACCGCAGCCGACTCCGGTCCCCAGGGTGACGCAGACTACGCAACGCTTCCCCCGTCCGGCGCCGAAACAGTATTCGCCCCATGCCGCCGCCCGTGAATCCTGCACGAGACCGGTGGGTATCCCGAGGGCGGCAGCAAGCTCATCGGCAATATTTGCGTGCAAAATGGGGAGGTTGGGGGCCATCAATACGCTGCGACCGTCCTCGCTCACTGTGCCGGGAATACCGATGCCGCAGCTGCCGATATCTGTAATGGATACACCGCTTGTTTGTGCAAGCTCTGCGACGATAGCCGCCACGGTCGCGGCCAGATCGGAGATCGTCGCGATGGGGTGCTTGCGGCTGCACAGGAGGATCCCGTCATCCGTGAACAGACCTACGTGCAGCTTTGTTCCGCCGATGTCTACACCGATTCTGTACATAGCGTGTCTCCCTGCTCAATGGCAGCAATCATGCGCACGCGGGCTTCGTGCCGTCCGCCCTCATACTGCGCTGCCAAAAATTCGTCCAGGATCATTTCGGCCATAGCCGTACCGACCACACGGGAGCCGAAAGCGATCATGTTGGCGTTGTTGTGTTGCCGGGCGAGCCGGGCGGAATACGGCTCCGAGCACACCGCTGCCCGGATGCCGCGCACCTTATTGGCGGCGAGGGAAATGCCGATCCCCGTGCCGCAAATCAGGACGCCCAGTGCGCATTCGCCGGCGGCCACCTTGCGTGCCGCCCGTTCTCCGTACAGGGGGTAGTCCACCCGCTCTGTGCTGTCGGTGCCCACATCGCACACTTCGTAGCCCCGTTTTTCCAGATAGACCTTGAGGTGATTTTTCAGCTCGACCGCCGTATGGTCGTTGCCGATGACAATTTTCATGTTCATTCGATTATGTACGGCTCCCCTTCCAGCTTCGTCCAGTCCACCAGCGCTTTCATATAGCGTCCGTATTTTTCGGTCAACTCGCCCTGCGCCCGGTCGAACTGAGTGATCGGATACACCTTCGTCGGCACATGCTTATAGTTCCAATCGTCTGCTGCCAGCGCATTCATGGCATTCTGGCAGGAGGCCAAGAGCAGATCCCACTCCCGCGGGTGGGTGCTCAGGCAGTCGATGGCTTTTACGTTCAGCTGCTGTACGTCCACCAGACGCTTTTCCCCGGTATGGTAAGCGCCGATGGCCAGCTGTCCGCACATAGCGGTGATGCGGATGGAAAAATCCAGCGATTCGTTGGTTTCTCCCCATTCCATCACCAACGGGAAACCGCCTGCGGCACCCCAGGTGCCGACACCGGTGCTGGCCAGACTGCCGACATTGTTTTTCAGCCATTCGTCGGGTGTATACACCTCGTCGGCTCCGTATTTTCGGGCCGTCTCCAGGCACTCCCGGCGAATATCAAACGCCACCACGTAAGCGCCCCGCTTTTTGAGCAGGCTGATGGCGCCGCAACCCATATAACCACAGCCGACCACAGCCACCCGATCACCGAGCACCGGAATGCGCACCTTGCTGACGGCGCTGTACAGACAACCCAGCGGCTCAATGACTGCCTCCTCGTCCCGGACATTGTCCGGAATGCGGATCAGATTGTTTTCGTTGGTGCAGCTGTATTCGCTCCATCCGCCAAAGGGACCGCTGACCCGGTCGCCGACTTGCACCCTCGTGACCTGTTCACCCACCGCATACACCACGCCGATGGGCTCGTGTCCGAAGCTGATTTCCTTTTCCGTGTGCGCCCAGTCGTAATGCTCCGACATACACACGCCGCAGTATTTCAGCTTTACGATCACGTCATGGCTGTCGCCCAGCTGCACCATGTCTGTCTCCACGAGATGGCTCTTCCCCGGGGCTGTTGTCACAATCTTTTTCATACCTCACGCATCCTTTCATGTAGTGGAGCTTTTGTGTCCGCTCCTGCTGTCAGTATACTGGATGCCGCCGGGTGATGGAATGGACATTTGCGACTAAAGCCTTGACAAAAACGACTTTTGGCGATATGGTTAAACCGAACCATCAGATACAACCGTTTACAAAACGGTGTAGTATCCCGTGCCGGGGTATGGATTTCCGGCAAACCGTGTGCCGAAGGCGGCGGAAAGGCCGGACCAGGGAATATGGTCATATTCCGAGCGGAGGGGAACAAAGCCAATGCGCCTGCGGGTTCAGCTAAAAAACGATTGCACCCCGGTGATTTTGTCTGAAGTGGAGGTAATGCAGCCATGAACGTGTATTTTTGCAGTAAAACGCCCTTGCCGATTCGATCCTGTAAATTGCACACGCATCAGAAATGGGAATTGATCTATCAGCTGTCCGGGTCGAATCGCTCGACGATCGGAAACACAGTCTATGAAATTCAGCCGGGGGATGTGATGCTGATTCCGCCCGGAACGCCGCACGACGGTGTATCGGAGGGGGAATACACCGATCTGTATATACAGGCGGAGGAACTGGATTTTTACGACATACGGGTGATACACGATTATGACCGGAGCATTCGGGCATTGTCCGAAATGCTGCTGCGCTGTTTCTGGCAGAAGGATGCCAACTATCGCAAGATATGCGACGCGCTGCTGGAGACGGTTTGTCAGTATATAAAAAAATACGAAGCGGATGCCCATGGACATCCCTTCGTATATCGGTTGAAGAACTATATCTGCGAGAATGTGGCCAACCCGGATTTCAGCGCGGCCGACATGGCGGCGTACTTAGGCTATAATATCGACTATATCCGCCGCAGTTTCCATGCGGAAACCGGAAAAACTCCCGGCGGTTACCTGACCGATCTGCGGATCGCGCTGGCGAAAAAACTCCTCCTGCAGGAAACATTTGTCAGTGTGCGGGATGTGGCGGCGAAATGCGGGTTTTCCGACAGCTTTTATTTTTCGACGCAGTTCCGTCGCAAAACCGGCCTGTCTCCGACGGAATATCAGAAGCGGTTCTCCGTTTCCGGAGAAGATAAATCGGTATAAGCGTTTTTACCGCTCCATAAACAGCTTGCGGGAGACAAAATTATACACCATCACGATGCCGGTGGCGGCGATCTTCACCAGCTTATAGTGCAGCCCCCATACGTCCACTCCCAGCTTCATAATGCCCACCGTCAGCCCCAGCCCGATAACGCTGCATACGATGAACAGCACAAAGCCGCGCACCTTGTGGGTGCTTTGGCGGGTATCGAACACAAAACAGGCGCTGAGGAGATAGTTGACGACGACCGACACGGAAAAGGACACCGCTGAGGCAGCCACGCTGTGCATCCCGCCGTAATCCGTCAGCAGGCACAGCAGCCCATAGTCAATCAGAAAGCACAGCGCCCCCACGCCGCCGAATTTTACGATCTGCCACAGAAGCTTTTTCATAGTGCTCGTGGATTCCCGCCCTTCTTCTCGTATGATAGGTTAGATGTATTATAACACAGAGCCTGGATTATGCAAGCGCCGCTGCCTTGTCGCGGGTGTGTCCTTTGACGCCGAGTATACGCTTATCCGTCCTTGCGGTGTACGGCACAGCCGGGGGCATCCACGGCGCCGCATTTTACTGTTTCCAGAGTCATGGGGCGTCCAAACACCTGGCGATTGGCATGAAACTGAATGTCGTCGGTGCAGCGAGCTTTCAGCGGCGTTTCATGTATAAACAAACAATTTTCCACGGTGATATGCTTGTGATAGTACGGCTCCGCTGCGCAGGGGGTGAATTCAGGGCAGGAGTCAAGGATGGCACGCTCCTTGGCAAAGTAAGTGTTGCGCACGGTAAAATCGCAGCACGGGCTGGATTCAAACCAAAAGTTGGCGTCGCCGGTGAGCAGAAAGGGCAGCTCGGTCACACAGTCCTCCACCAGCACCCGCCCGCGGGTTTGAAACCGCAGGTGGCTGTTGGCTTTGGCAAAGCGGCAGCGGCGCAGTGTCAAGCGGCAGTTACCGGAAAGGTTTTCCACCAGATCGTTGACGCATACGTGGTTGGGTACTCCGTCCAGCGTGATTTCCGCCGTGTAGGGATCCACGAGCCTTACAGCGGTGACCCGATGCGTCGAGCGGGTCACCATGGTGGTCTCCGCGTGGATCGCCAGCTCATCTCCCACGTCGACCAGATTGCAATATTGGGTGATGCTATGGGAGGTGATTCGGGCGGTGAGGCGGTTCCCAACGCAGGCGGTCACCACCAGAAACTGACCGTGTATATTCAGCGCATCGTCCAGCATGTTTTCAAAAACGCTGTCCTCGATCAGAAAGTCGCCGGAATTGGCGATTCCATGAACAGCGTCGGCGGAATTGGAAACGATTCCATGGGAGCGTTCATCCCGCATCAGGTGCAGACGGCGCATGCAGACATTTTCGCAGTGGAGCGGAAGAATACCCATCGAATTGGTATTGATCAGCCGCACATTTTCCAGGGTTACATTCCGACAGGATTGCAGGATTACACCGGGATAGAAACGGCCGCCATGCTCAATCACCAGAGTGGAGCCGACCTTCCAGACATCGGGTAACGTCTCGTCCCGGTTCGCCATACGGAAGATTACGTCGTCGCCGTCCTGTTCCACCACATAGTGGGCGGGATTAAAGCACCTGTCCTGTTTTGGCGGTATCCGGGGCCCCACGATACCCAGCGAAAGGCCGAGGCCGTCAGCGGTGACGGGATCAAAGAACTGAAAGAACATCTGTCGCTCAAACAGATGATCGTCTTCCCAATAGTTGCCGTACGGGATCAGCCGCCCGTCCTCCACCCGGCAAGGGAACTCTTCGGGGAAATGCACGCGGGCGTAATCCGCACCCACCTCCAGCACGGAGGCCTCGCTGAACAGACCGCGATCATACTCAATGTTGACATTGCACAGCCGGATGTTTTCGCACCGGAAGAAGTTGATTGGCTGGAGATTGCCGTTGAGGTGTAGCGTCGCTCCGCCAAAATCGACCACCACATTCTGAAGTCGCTCGGCATAGACCGCGCTGTGCAGCTGCGGTAGGGTCTCATAGAAAAAATTGACGCAGTAGGGATTGGTCACAACGGCACAATCGGTTTCTTGCACCGAATAAAGCGCCCGATCCGCCCGGTAGAGCGTGTCGCTTTCTGTAAGCCGCCCGATTTTCAAAACGGTTTCTTTCATCGCAGATAAGTTCCTTTCGGTGAAATGAATTTGGCAGGGGCATGTCAATAGCTGAGCGGACATCTTTTCGTGCCCAGCCAAGGCGTTTCAGTATACGCGCCGTCGTTATACCATAGGCAGAATGGTTTGTCAAGAGTTAGGCATCCAATTCCGCACTTCCAAGAATGGCAGGCTTTGACAGACGGGGGATGGAGTCGGTATGCGGGAGCTTTTCGATTGTGCCGGAAGTTCTCCCGATGGAAAAGGTAAAAATATCTCTTGACATTCCGCCGGAGCGGTGCTACACTGAGAAAAAGCGTTGATGGGGACGGCGGCTTGCGTCGCTTTTGCAGAGAGTGTCCGGCTGGTGAAAGGACATAAAAGCGCACAGCCAGTGCCTACCACCCCGGAGCGTGCATCGACATAAGATGCGCCGGTCAGCCGCCGTTACCGGGCTTACCAACGAGTGCCGCCCCCGCCGGGTGCGGCAGAAGCAGGGTGGAACCACGAGGCGTACAGCTTTCGTCCCTATGCAGGGGCGGGAGCTTTTTTGTTTGCCGATATTTTAGCAAAAGGAGAGAGACGTATGCTGAAGATCACATTAAAAGGCGGAGACATCCGGGAGGTGGCGGAGGGCACCACCGTGGATGCGCTGTGCCGCGACATATCCATGGGGCTGTACCGCAATGCCTGCGCCGCCCGTATCGACGGGGCGGTGGCGGATCTGCGCACCCCGCTGACGGCGGACTGCACGGTGGAAATTCTGACCTTTGACGACCACGACGGACAAAAGGCCTATTGGCACACCACCTCCCATATTATGGCGCAGGCGGTCAAGCGGCTGTATCCGGCGGCGAAGCTGACCATCGGTCCCTCCATCGACGAGGGGTTCTACTACGATTTTGACATCGAGCAGAGCGTCACCGCCGAGGTGCTGGCGGCCATCGAAGCGGAGATGAAGAAGATCGTCAAGGAGGGCAGCGAGATCACCCGGTTCACTCTGCCCCGGGATGAGGCGCTGGCGAAGATGGCGGACGAGCCCTATAAGCAGGAGCTGATCCGCGATCTGCCGGAGGGGGAGGAAATCTCTTTCTATACCCAGGGCGAATTCACCGATCTGTGCGCCGGTCCTCACCTGCCGGATGTGGGACGGGTCAAGGCTTTCAAGCTGCTGTCCGCCACCGGCGCCTATTGGCGGGGAGACAGCAAGAATAAGATGCTCACCCGCATCTACGGCATCTCGTTCCCCAAGGCGTCTATGCTGGAGGAATATCTCACCCAGTTGGAGGAAGCCAAAAAGCGGGATCATAACAAGCTGGGCCGGGAGATGGAGTATTTCACCACCGTGGATGTGGTAGGGCAGGGGCTGCCGATCCTGCTGCCCAAGGGCGCCCGGGTCATCCAGACCCTCCAGCGCTGGGTGGAGGACGTGGAGCAGGAGCGCGGCTACCTGCTCACCAAGACCCCGCTGATGGCGAAACGGGAGTTTTATAAAATTTCCGGTCACTGGGATCACTATCTGGACGGTATGTTCATTCTGGGCGACCCCTATGACGAGACAAAAGAGTGCTTTGCCCTGCGGCCCATGACCTGCCCCTTCCAGTATCAGGTATATCTGAACCGGGCACGCTCCTACCGCGACCTGCCCATGCGGTTGGGGGAGACCTCCACGCTGTTCCGCAATGAGGACAGCGGCGAGATGCACGGGCTGATCCGGGTGCGGCAGTTCACCATCTCCGAGGGACATCTGGTGCTGCGCCCCGACCAGCTGGAGGAGGAATTCAAGGGCTGTCTGGATCTGGCCAAGTATTGTCTGGATACGGTGGGGCTGCTGGATAAATGCACCTTCCGGTTCTCCCAGTGGGATCCCGCCAACCCGAAGAACAAGTATGAGGGCACGGCGGAGCAGTGGGAGCACGCCCAGAGCACCATGGCGCAGATTCTCAAGGATCTGAACGTGGAATATACCGTGGGCATCGACGAGGCGGCGTTCTACGG
>DJEF01000016.1:0-210 GCA_002431285.1 Ruminococcaceae bacterium UBA5905
CGCTGAAATTGATTCCTAAATCGGAAACGGTAATCATACTTCTCCCATATCCTCCTAATCAGACAAACTCAAAAAATCGCATACTTGTTTAGTATATAGGAAAATTCCGGAAAATGCAACCCGTCCCGGCAAAAAAGCCGCCGGAAATTCGGGCAGACATACGACCCCGCCGCCGGTCTCACCCTCGGCGCGACTTGGACGGCAGCGAAC
>DJEF01000016.1:301-37018 GCA_002431285.1 Ruminococcaceae bacterium UBA5905
TAGCTGTAATCGTTGTACCCGCACAGATAGCATACCTCCTGCAAAGGTCGTCCCTCCATGATATACTTTTGCGCGAGGTCCATCCGCTCCCGAATGATTAGGTCGAAAATGGTGATGCCCAATTCCCGCTTCACCAGATAGCCGCAGTAGGTGGGGGCGAGAGAAACGCTCTCCGCGATCTGCCGGAGGGTGAGTTTTTCCGTCAGATGGGCGCGCACATAGTCCATCACTGCCACCACGTGGGGATTGAGCGCCTGCAGCTCCAGCTGCTCCCGCAGAACGGCGAGTATCAGCTCCACAAACAGCGACTGCTTGTACGGCTGGAGCGGTGTGCGGTTTTCGCTGGTAGCCTCCAGCAAACGCAACAGCCGCTGTACCTCCGCCGTGAGACAATCCACAATCTTCTGAGAAAACTGCGGACACTCCTCTGCAAAAAAATTGATGCTGACATATTCGGTCTGCAGCTGGGTGGTCCGTCCACACACCCGATGGCTGCCGGGAAGATAAAACACGGCATTTCCGGGCGCAATTTCGGTCATTCTTCCGTCAATCAAATAGGAAAGCGAACCGGACAGCACGAACGTCAGGTCATAATAATTGGGGAAATCGTCAAATGCAGCGTTTTCCCAAAAATTATGTGTGAAATACCGCACCCGGAACCGTTCTTCCGCTGAATTTTCGGCCTTGGCCGAGTAAAAGGTCGAACCGATCATACTCTCACCCCCTGCGCGACTTGGACGGCAGCGAACCGGTGATCCGCTTATAGTGCTTGGAAAAGTAGCTGTAATCGTTGTACCCGCACAGATAGCATACCTCCTGCAGGGGCCGCCCCTCCATGATATACTTTTGCGCGAGATCCATCCGTTCCCGGATGATCAGATCGAAGATGGTGATGCCCAATTCCCGCTTCACCAGATAGCCGCAGTAGGTGGGGGCGAGAGAAACGCTCTCCGCAATCTGCCGGAGGGTGAGCTTTTCCGTCAGATGGGCGCGCACATAGTCCATCACCGCCACCACGTGGGGGTTGAGCGCCTGCAGCTCCACCAGCTCCTGCAAAGACAGCAGCAAAAGCTCCACCAGCAGAGATTGCCGACGGGCGCGCAGATCGGTATGGTTTTTGGACACCGACTCGAACAGCCGCAGCAGCCGCTGGATGTCGGGCGTCTGACAGCCGACAAGCTGCTGTGGAAAATCGTACACCGGCTCGTCGGTGAAGAAATTGATGCTGAAATACTCGGCGACGGTGTGGGAAACATTGGTGCGGATGCGGTGGGTATCCGGCGTATAGAACACAGCGTTTCCGGCGGGAACCTCGGTCATTTCATCCCCGATCAGATACCACAGCGAGCCGGACAGTACAAAGGTCAGATCGTAATAATTCGGGAAGTCGTCCAACTGTGGGTAGTCAGCCCAATCATTGTGGGAATACACGCGGATGCGAAATTTTTCGTTGTTCAAAGCGTTCACCTCTTGCGGAAAAACCGCAAAATAGTACAAAAACAGTCGGCAAATGCGGGATATCGTCTCTTGTGGCCAATGCCCTTTAATGCTATGATTGTACTATAAGAGTTTTCACGGGAAAAGTCAATGAAATATTTCGATTTTATCGGAGGCAATCCATATGAAAAGGCAAAAGGCCGCAGCCTACGGCCTGCATATCCTGCGTTCGGTCATCTACGGCAGCACCTTTCTGTTTTCGGAGCGGCTGCTGCAATCGGCGTCGGTGTTCGACGTGCTGGCGCTGCGATTTCTGATCTGCGCCGCCCTGTTCGGCGTTTTGGCGGCCTGCGGCGTCATCCGCATCTCGTACAAAGGAAAGCATCTGCGGTGGCTCATTGCCACCGCTCTGTTTGAGCCGATTCTGTATTTCATCCTGGAGACCTACGGTCTGCGGGGGATCTCCACCTCTCTGGCGGGAATTCTGGCGGCGGTCAGCCCTATCATCATCGCCGGGCTGGAAACGGTGTTCCTGGGAGAAAAAACCTCGCCGGTGCAAAAGCTGCTGCTGGGTGTCGGCATCGCGGGGGTGCTGCTGGCGACCGTATGGAACACCGGCTCCTCCGGCGTCAACACCGTCTGGGGCATCCTGCTGATGCTGGGCGCACAGCTGTCGGGGTGCCTGTTCTGCATCACCTCCCGTAAAACCTCCCGGGAGTTCTCCGCTATGGAGATCACGTTTTCCACCACCATGATCGGAGCGGTGGTCTTTAACGGCATCAGCCTGGCCGGACACTGGCGGGCCGGCACGGTGTCCCAATATTTCGCCCCGCTCCTGAGCGTCCCCAACCTCGTCGCCTTTCTGTTTCTGAGCGTGGTATCCTCCTTTGCGGCGACGGTCATGAACAACTATGCTCTGTCCAAAATACAGGCCTCCTCCCTGTCGGCGCTGGGGGGAATCTCCACCATCACCGCCATTGTTCTGGGGATCGTTGTGAACCACGAAATAATACATTGGTACCAGCTGGTGGGGGCGGCGCTCATTTTGATCGGCGCAGGCGGTGTTAACTACATATCGGTGAAAAATGTCGAAAAATAACTCTCTGTATTTTAACAAAACTGCCTTTTGATCGAAAGACCGTCCGTGCAATTTATGCAAACTGTCAGAATTTTACAGGAAAAGACGCCGCATCCTCCCAGCGGCGTCTTTTCTCGCATAACGGCGTCGGCAAAGGCACGTCCAGCGTAATATAACACCAAAACAGGCGAAAACTGCATAAGATAATCAATTGACGGAAATCACCAGATTGTATTATCATAGAATCACAAAATTGTGCTGAATGACCGCCACGGATGTGTGGCGCGCAGAGGGGAGGAATGGACGCTCCGACAGACGCTTTGGCATTTTGGCACCCCCGCTCCAACATCCCCCGTGGGGAAATCTATAAGGAAATGAGGTTCGTCAAACATGAAAAAAGCAACCCGGCGGATACTTTCGCTCATGCTCAGCGTTGCCGTGATGCTGTCGGCGATGGTATTTGCGTTTCCCGCCGCGGCCGAGACCTACGACGCCGACGCCGCGTTCATGGCAGGAAAATACGGCATTTTTCTCCATTATCTCGCTTCCAAAAACAGCGACGGCACGACCGAGGGCTGGAATCGGTCGGTAAACTCCTTTAACGTCAACGAGCTGGCGAGGACGGCGCATAACGTGGGCGCCTCCTGGGTCACGCTCACCCTGACCCAGAACGACGGCAAATACTGCATCCCCATGCCGGAGCTGGAGGAGCTGACCGGCATCGCCGATCTCGGCACCGACCGGGATCTGGTGAACGATCTGTATACGGCCCTGTCCGCATACGGCATCAAGCTGATGCTCTATTGGATCCCCGGCGCGCCGGCCGGCACAGACGAGACGGCCACGACCATCGCCGCCAAGCTGGGCGCCACCGAGCGCACCGGCGCACAGAAGAACGGCGGCTGGGCGCTGAACGACGAGACCGTAGCCAATATGGCCGCCGTCATGCGGGCCGTATCGGAGCGGTACGGCGATAAGATCACCGGCTGGTGGATCGACGGCTGCTACGACGGCGAGACGAATTTCACCGCCGCCTACGCCACTGAGGAGGCCGCCGCCCTGCGCGCCGGCAATCCGGATGCGCTGGTGGCTTTCAATGCCGGCACCCGGTACGGCGACTGCCGTTTCCCCGTGGAGAGCTACACCGCCGGCGAGACCTGCCATTATCTGCGGGTGAACGACGACCCCTTCACCAACTATTCCGCCTCCGGGCAATACAGCGAGAACGGGTATCAGCGGCATTTCCTCACCTTCCTCGGCGATAACTGGGGCAAGAGCAACTGCATCTACGATACCGACACGCTGGCCCGGCATTGCTACGACAATATTCTGTCTAAAGGTGCGGCCATCACCTTTGACGTGGGTGTGGCCAATGACGGCACCATCGCGCCGGAGCAGGTGAACCAGATTGCGGCGCTGGATCAGTATATGCATCGGTCGCTGGCGCTGGCGCTGGACTTCGAGGACGGCTATAATCCGTATATGTGGACGGACAACGTGACGGCGGATTACAATTCCTCCGCCTCCACGGAATACAGCGCGCTGGTCAGCGGCACAGACGCCCTGAACGGCAGCTATTCTCTCAAGGTGACGCCGCCCGTCACCAACACCGGCCGCACCGACATCGTAGTCGGCACCGGCACAGCCAAGCAGAACATCTCTTTCAAGGGAGACCCGGCGTTCAGCAAGACGGATTTCTCCGGCTGCACCGGTATTATGCTGCGGCTGAAGATCGACAATGACACCTCCGGCTCCTCCCACAACATCAAGCTGAATGTGATGCAGGGTAATCTGCCGGTCACGCGGCTGTCCCGGGGCGCTTTCGCCTTTGACATGGCGGGGAACAAACTCAGCGTCAGCGGCGGCAGCTCGAACACGACGCTGCCCGCCGGGTTCGACGGATTCGTGTTCTTCCCGTTTGAGACGTCCCAGAGCGATCATGTGACGGATCCGGGACGGTACGACGATTACGACAACTATCCGGAGAATCTGGCGGATTTCTCCCAGAATTTCAAGATGAACATCATCCTCAACGATGCCAGCTGGAGCGGGCAGACCGTGCTGCTGGATGACATCCGTTTCTATACCGGCACCGAGCAGAGCGCCCTGTGCGATATGCTGCGGGAACTGGGGTATTCCTCGGTGGTGTATAAGACCCAGCCGGATGCCTATACCTTCCCCATCGACTTTGAGGATTGCCAGACCCCGCTGACGAAGGTGAACACCACCGGCAACCTCCGCACCCGCACCGATGAATCGGCGGCCTGGACGTGGAAAGCCTACTATAATCTGGACGGCTCCGCCGCGCTGACCAATGACGCGGATCGGGTGCTGAGCGGTTCTCTTTCCTATGCGATCCGGACCGCCGGTGTGCCGGCGGAAACCGCCACCGAGAAATACGACAACGCCCGTGTGGATACGAACTACTTTACCGTATCCGGTGTAGCTGCACTGGCAACCAGCGCCATCACCTCCGCCGATTATGCCTATCTCAAGCTGCGGCTGAAAGCTCCGGTAACGGCGGACGGGTCGTCGCTGGAGATGCTGGTGGGCATCAAGCAGAACGGCACCGACTACGGCAATCTGGGACGGGGTGCCATCGGCTACGATATGCAGTATCGGTCCGTTTCCGCTGTAACTCAGGGACAGTACGGCGGCCACGGCGCATCGTTCTATGTTCCCTCCGGATTTGACGGTACGGTATATCTGCCGATCTACAACCTGCGCAAGAGCTGGAAAGGCGTCTATGCCAACGCCGACGAAGCCAAACCGGATCTGACGCAGAATTTCCAGATGTATTTTTCTTTCATCTCCTCCAATTGGGTCGGAGC
Source organism: Ruminococcaceae bacterium UBA5905 (assembly GCA_002431285.1). Taxonomy (GTDB): domain Bacteria; phylum Bacillota; class Clostridia; order Oscillospirales; family Acutalibacteraceae; genus UBA5905. The sequence continues at coordinate 5,648 of DJEF01000016.1, forward strand.
CGAGATTCTTCTCGACGACATCGACGTGGTGTATCCCTCGAACGGTCTGCCCATGAATTTTGAGGAAGCCTGCGACCTGAAGATCTCTTCTCTGAACAATATTTACAGCGGGGCGGAGCATCCGGGCGACACCGCCTCGGTGACGCTGGCCCGCGGAGACGAGGCCCTGCACGGCAGCACCTCCCTGCGGCTCTCCATCCCCTCTGCCAACAACAATTCCCGCACTGAGACCGACTATGTGACCGTGGCCGGCAACCCGGATTACACCGCCGACGATCTGACGGCGGTGACGGGTCTGTGGCTGCGGATGAAGGTGACCGAGCCGGAGGGCTATACCGGCGGCGAGCATACCTTTGCCGTGACGACTATGCAGAGTTCAAAGGTGAACCGTCGTTTCAGAAGTAACGTCGTTCTCTACGACAACACCGGCAAGCGGCTGGAGTATAACCGGGGCGGCAACGATCCTCAGGGCTTTAAGATTCCCGCCGGATTCGACGGATTTGTGTTCATGCCTTTTGTCGGCCAGTATAACTATGCCAATTGGCACGGCTTCGGCAGCAACCCGGACAATTTCGCCGACTTCGCTGAGGATTGGCAGCTGTCGCTGTATTTCTCCGACAGCGGCTGGAACGGCTGCACGGTGCTGGTGGACGATATCGCCTATTTCTCCAGCTATGCGGAATGGGACGATGCCGGCCAGCTGGCCGATATGGACGCGGACGCCTGGGAGACCATGCGGGCGGCAGGCTATGCCATCACCCGCAATCCCCAGCCGGAAAGCTATTCGATTCCGCTGGATTTCGAGAACGGCGAGATTCCGTTCGCATCCGTGAAATCCTACTATTCCGGCAACGGCTCCTACCCCACCGTCACAGAGAATCAGGACATCACCGCGGCGGCGGACGCGCTGCACGGCAATGCCTCCTTTAAACTGCACGTGCCTGTCAGCAGCAGCTATACGGCGGAGAACGGCTATACGTTCATCCGCGCCGAGAGCAGCAAAGCGACCTTTGACGGCATTGCGGAGATCTCCTCCGAAAAGCTGGCCGCTGCCAATGCCGGCTACGCCTATCTCAAGCTGCGTATGAAGCTGCCCGCCACGGCGGATGGCTCCGCCTATCGGGTATTCTTCGGCTTCGAGCAGGAGGGCAATGACTATACCACCGTGCTGAAGGGCGGCTACGGCTACACCGCCAGCGGCCGCTATGTGGCCATCTCCACCGAGGATCTGTATACGCTCATCCCCTCCGGATTCGACGGCACGCTCTATATCCCCGTGAAGAACCGGATGACCTTCCTGAAATCCAACCAGCAGTCCCGGGGCACCACCGAGAACGCCGTTGATTTCGGCGAGAGCTTTACGATGTGGCTCAGCCTGTACGGCGCCAACTGGGCGGACACCACCATGCTGCTGGACGACATGGAGATGGAGTATACCGTCCCCGGCGATGTGAACGGCGACGGCCGCGCCGACGCGGACGATCTCGACGCCCTGCGCCGGGAGCTGTTGACCGGCTCCGGCAGCTACCGCCTCCTCTACGATATCAACGACGACTCCGTGGTGGATATCCGCGATCTGGTGCGGCTGGACGAACTGTTGCAGGCGTGAGGACCGCCTGACATAGAGCATCTTTTGTGAACGGTGCATTGCAGGGGCAGGCTTGCGGGCTTGCCCCTGCAACAAACCGCAGAATCTGCCGGCCGGCTGCCACCGGATCGGCGCACCGAAATTTCTGTCTGAACCGGAGGAACGTATGAAATTATCGCATCGGCAAATCCTGTGTATCATCCTGACGGGCGCTCTGCTGCTCGGCGCGGCTCCGGTCTCGGCGCAGATAGCCAGCACCGCCATCCGGGATGCGGCGGAATATCCCGCCTACGACGCGTGGAGCGCGCAGGCGCAGGAGAATTCCGGCGCATCCGTGATCCTGACCGCCGACTCGGTGGTCTCCGCCACCGAGGACGTGGAAATACTGGACAACTGGCAGGGCATGGACGGCAAGAGCCTGTCCACCGGCGAGAGCAGCGCCGTTACCTTCCGGGCGGACGGCGTTTCCGGCTGGTACACCCTGCAGCTCACCTACTATCTGAAGGATTGCCGCTCGGGCGCTGCCCGCCGTCAGCTTTCTATCAACGGCGAAGTGCCCTTTGAAGAAGCGGCCGATCTGGCATTCTATCCCGCCTATATCGACGAAAACGGCATCATGCGCGACTACTACGACAATGACATCCGTTCGGCACAGGTGGCGTCTCCCCGCTGGATGACCGCGGATGTGTACGACCGCCGCCAGTATGAAAGCGAGCCGCTGAAATTCCGGCTGTCGGACGGCGACACCCTCACCCTGACCGGTCTGCAGGAGACCATGGTGATCCATTCCCTCACCCTGCTGCCGCTGCACAAGACGGAATCCTATGAGACTGTGACCGCCGCCCTGCGCGCCGCCGGAGTCAAAGAGATCCCCGGCGTGTGCACCGTCTATGAGGCGGAGAAGTGCGACTGGAAAACCGCCCCCACCATCGTCCCCACGGCGGACAGCAGTTCCTCCACCTCCCCGCACAGCAATTACGCCGTGCGGCTGAATACCCTGAGCGGTTCCAACTGGAAGACCGCCGGGCAGACCGTTTCCTGGCGGGTGAATGTTCCACAGGACGGGCTGTACCGCATCTCTCTGAAAGCAAAACAGAACACCCGCCGGGGTCTGTATTCGACCCGTCGGCTCTACATAAACGGTCAGGTTCCCTTTGCCGAGGCCAATGACCTGCGCTTCACCTATACGGGCGGCTGGGAAAACTACACCCTCGGCACGGAAAACGGCGATTGGCTCTTTTACCTGAAACAAGGCGACAACGACATTGCGCTGGAGGCCACGCTGGGCGCGATGGGCCCGGTGCTGCGGGAGGTCGGCGACATCCTCGACGAGCTGAATACCGTCTATCGGGAAATTCTGACGATCACCGGCTCCTCGCCGGATCGCTACCGGGACTACCAGCTGGAGAAACTCATCCCGGACACGATCGCCAACCTGCAGACCCAGAGCGCCCGGCTGACCGCCGTGCAGCAGGAGCTTCTGCGCATCACCGGGCAGAAGGGCAACGATCTGTCGATCTTCGACACGCTGACCCGCCAGCTGGACAGCTTCACCGCCGATGCGGATAAGATTCCCACCGGTTTCAGCTATTTCAAGACCAATATCGGCTCTCTGGCCACCTGGATCACCTCGGCGCTGGAGCAGCCGCTGACGCTGGATTACATCGTCGTCAGCAGCGCCGACGCCGCTCTGCCGAAGGCCACCGTCGGATTTTTCCGCCGTCTGTGGGATTCGGTGGTTTCCTTCGCTGCCTCCTTCACGGTGGATTACAATAAGATCGGCAATCTGACCGAGAATAACGACGCGCCCATCACCGTATGGATGACCGCCGGACGGGATCAGATGCAGGTGCTGAAGGTGCTGGTGCAGAATTCCTTTGTGCAGCAGACCGGCATCAATGTGCAGTTGGAAAATGTGGAATCCGGCGCGGTGCTGAAATCCGTCGCCGCCGGCAACGGCCCGGACGTGCTGCTGGGCGCGTCGGTGGCGGACCCGGTGAATTTCGCGCTGCGCAGCGCCGTCTGCCCGCTGGACGACTTCTCCGGCATCGAATCCATCCGGGAGCGGTTTTACCCGGAGACGCTGGTGCCCTTCACGCTGGAGGGCCGCCTGTATGCCCTGCCGGAAAAGGTGAGCTTTAACGTCCTGTATTACCGCAGCGACATTCTGGAGCAATTTGATCTGGCTCTCCCGGAGACCTGGGACGACGTGGTGGAGATCACCTCCATCCTGCAGAAAAACAGCATGACTTTCGGCCTGCCCATCGGCAACATCATCGGCACCTATGCCACCTTCATGTATCAGCATGGAGGCGAAATGTACCGGGACGGCGGCAAGGCCTGTCAGCTGACCGCCCAGAAGAACGCCGACGCCTTTGAGCAGATGACCGATTTCTTCAAGAATTACTCGCTGGAGCTGTCCTATAACTTTGTCAACCGGTTCCGCACGGCGGAGATCCCGCTGGCCATCGAGAGCATCGAATCCTATAACAATCTGAAAGTGTCGGCCCCGGAGATCGAGGGACAGTGGGGCATCGCCCTCCTGCCCGGGGTGCGCCGGGAGGACGGCAGCGTGGATCGCTCCGGTTATGTGAGCGCCACCTCCTGCTTCATCCTCAGCAATTCCGCCCAGAAGGATAAGGCCTTCCGGTTCCTGGATTGGTGGACAAACGCCGACACGCAGGAGAGCTACGGCCGGGAGATCGAGAGCATCCTCGGTCCCTCCTCCCGCTATATGGCGGCCAACCGGCAGGCGTTTGAGCAGCTGCCATGGACACAGGCGGAGCTGGAGGTGCTGCTGACCCAGCTGGCGGATTCCCGGGCGGTGCCGGAGGTACCCGGCAGCTACTTCCTCGGTCGGCACCTGAATAACGCTTTCCGCGCCGTGGTCATCAGCGGAAAAGACCTGAAAGATACGCTGGAGAAATACGGCACGGTGATCGACGACGAGCTGACGGTCAAACGCCGGGAATTCGGAATGGAGGAAGTCGCGCAATGAAAAAAGAACAGAGACTTTCCCTGCGCGAACGGCTGCATAACGGCTGGACGCTGGCCCGGAAAAACTACGATTGCTACTTGTTTCTGCTGCCGTTTGCGGTGCTGTTCATCACCTTTGTGGTGATGCCGGTGGCCATCTCGATCTTTTACAGCTTCACCGATTTTAACCTGTTGGAGCAGCCGGTATTCATCGGCGTGGAAAACTTTCGGCGGCTGCTGGTCAACGACGAGGTATTTTCCATCGCATTCCGCAACACCATGATCATCGCCGTCATCGTGGGGCCGGTGGGGTATTTCGCCTCCCTGATGATTGCCTGGCAGATTAACGAGCTGGGACGGGCGGCCCGGGCGATTCTGGTGACGGTGATGTACGCCCCCTCCATCTCCGGCGGCGCCTACGTGATCTGGCAGTATATTTTCAGCAACGATTCTTATGGCTGGATCAACAGTATGCTGATGGGGCTGGGGTTCACTCAGGAGCCGATCCAGTTCCTGTCGGACACCCGGTATATGCTGACCATCGTGATCATCGTCATGGCGTGGATGAGCCTGGGCGCGGGATTCCTGTCCTTTGTGGCGGGACTCAAGACCGTGGACCGGACTTTCTACGAGGCCGGCTATGTGGAGGGCATCAGCAGCCGGTGGCAGGAGCTGTGGTTCATCACCCTGCCGACCATGAAACCCCAGCTGATGTTCGGCGCGGTGATGAGCATTACCGGCGCTTTTTCGGCGGGGGCCGTGGGCACGCAGCTGCTGGGCTTCCCCAGCACCGACTACGCGGCCCACACCATCATCAACCATCTGGAGGACTACGGCAATTCCCGGTTTGAGATGGGGTACGCCTGCGCCATTGCGACGGTGCTGTTCGTGCTGATGATCGCCGTCAACGAGATCGTACAAAGGCTGTTAAGTAAGGTGGGTAGCTGACCGTGAAGCAGAATGAAAAAGTCAAACGCATATCCCGTGCGGGACTGGCCCGCTCCGTGGGAGGAGATATCGTCAATTTCCTGCTGCTCTGCGTGATCGCCGCTTTTATGGCGCTGCCGCTGCTCTATGTGGTGAGCAACGCCTTTAAGCCGCTGGACGAGATCTTCGTATATCCGCCCCGGCTATACGTGATCCACCCCACCGTGAGCAATTTCAGCGATCTGGCGTCGCTGATGTCTCAGTCCTGGATTCCCTTCTCCCGGTACATATTCAACTCGGTGTTTGTCACGGTGGTGTCCACCTTCGTGCAGATTCTCTTTGTATCCATGGCGGCCTACGTGCTGGAGAAGCGGGAGTTCCCCGGCCGGAAAGTGTTCTTCAAGGTGGTCGTGACCTCTCTGATGTTCAGCGGCTCGGTGACCGCCGTCCCCAACTATATTATCATGAACGGGCTGGGGATGGTGAACACCTATTGGGCGCTGATCCTCCCGGCGATTGCCTCCTCCATGGGGCTGTTCCTGATGAAGCAGTTTGTGGCCACCAGTGTCCCCACCGCCATTCTGGAGGCGGCGCGGGTGGACGGCGCCCATGAGCTGACCATCTTCTGGCGGATTGTGATGCCGCTGGTGAAACCGGCGTGGCTGACGCTGATCATCTTCGCATTCCAATCCATCTGGGCCACCAACGGCAATGGCTATATCTACACCGAAACGCTCAAGCCCCTCCACTATGCGCTCAGTCAGGTGGTGTCCGGAGGCGTAGCCCGCACCGGCTCGGCAGCGGCGGTATCGCTCATTATGCTGCTCCCGCCGCTGGCGGTCTTTATCATCACCCAGAGCAACATTCTCAATACAATGGCTTCATCCGGTATCAAGGAATAAGGAGGGACGGCAGCGTGAAGCATTCGAGTTATCTGCGGCGGACGGCCGCGGCCTGCGCCGTCCTTGTTCTGCTGCTGGCGGCGACGGCAGGGGCTGCATCGCCCAACCCCAGTTTCACCTACGATCTGGAGGATAAATCCATTGCCGCCCCCGAGGCGGCCCAGTGGGTATCCGATATCACCGGCGAGGGGATGGGCACCGCCCGGCTGGCCGAGCCGACCGATGTCTGCACCGACCGGGACGGAAACCTGTACATCGTGGATAAGGGCAACAACCGCATCCTGAAAACCGACAGAAACGGCCGCCTGCTGCGGGTGGTGGATTCCTTCGGCAACGGGGAGGAAACCGGGCGGTTTTCTTCCCCGGAGGGCATCGCCGTGACGGCGGACGGGGATGTGTATATCTGCGACACCATGAACGCCCGGATCGTGCAGCTGGACAGCGCCATGCAGCTGAAACGGGTGATCGCCGCGCCCCGGAGCAATGTGCTCGGCGACGATTTTGTGTTCACCCCGGTGCGCATTGCGGTGGACGGGCTGAACCGGATCTACGTGGTGTCCCGGAATTTCAATTCCGGCATCCTGGAGCTGACCAAAACCGGCGAATTCAACCAGATTTTCGGCGCCATCAAAACCCAGTATACCGTAGCGGAGATCTTCTGGCGCGCCATCTCCACCAAAGCGCAGCGGGAACGCACCACGGCGCTGATCCCCAATGAATACAGCAGTGTCTGCGCCGATGAAAAGAATTTCCTGTACGCCTGCTCGGCGTATTTCGACACCACCACCGGCAGCCGGGAGACGGTGAAAAAGCTGAATGCCCTGGGCAACAACATCCTCGGCGACGTGCCGAATCCCTACATCAATCAGTATTCCAAGGGAACCTACCGCGGCTCCGAGACCTATACCGACATTCTCCCCGTCGGTAACGGCATCTATGCCCTGCTGGACAATACCCGCGGACGGGTGTATGTCTATAACGACGACGGAGATATGCTGTTTGAATTCGGCGGCAAGGGAGATTACAGCGCGACCCTCGGCTCGGCGGCGGCGTTTTCCTATTATGACGGGGCGTTTTACATCGCCGATTCCAAGAATGACCGTATCGCCGTATTCCGGCTGACAGACTACGCGCTATTGTACCTGCAGGCGGCGGAATACCATGCCGTCGGCGATTACAACGCCGAGAACGAGGTATGGAAAAGCATCTACCGGCTGAATAACAACAGCGTCTGCACCATCCGCAGCTTCGGACGGGTCAATCTGCGGGAGAAGAACTATCCGGCAGCCATGACGTATTTCAAGCAGGCCAACGACCGGCAGGCGTATTCCGAGGCCTTTTCGGCCCAGCGGAAGATCTTCATGAACGAGCATTTCACCCTGCTGTTTGTGGGCGGGATCGCCGCGGCCGTGCTGCTGATCGCGCTGCTGATCCGGCGCAGTCGACGGGTACCGGCGGTGGGCGATCGGTTCACCTACCGCGCGACGCTCGGCTATGCGAAGAAAGTCATCTTCCGCCCGGTCAGCGGTTTCTGGGATATGAAAAAGGAGCATTACGGCAGCACCCCGGCGGCCGTCACGATCCTGGCCGCCGCGACCCTGTTCTATGCGCTGTTCAACAGCCTCAAGGGCTACATCTTCGGCAGCGGTACGCAGGGCGCCAGCTTCTGGCTGAGCCTGCTGACGGTTCTGGTGCCGTTCTTCCTCTTTGTGATCTGCAACTGGTGCGTTTCCAGTCTGATGAGCGGCGAGGGCAGCTTCAAGTATATCTTCATGGGCACGGCCTATGCTCTGACGCCGCTGGTGCTGCTGCTGCCGGTGCTGCTGGCTCTGTCGCACATCATGACGGAGGATGAAAAGGGCATCTATTCTCTGATCCTCTCCATCGCGCTGCTGTGGACGCTGCTGCTGGTGGTATGCGCCAATATGCAGGTGCACGCCTATACGATGGGAAAAACCGTGCTGGTGCTGATCATCACACTGGTGATCATGGTGGCGGTGGTCTTTCTGGCGGCGCTGGTGTTTGCGCTGCTGCAGGAAATGATCGGCGTGGCCGGCGATATGATCAACGAGCTGTATCTCCGCAGATGAAAGGGCAGGGCAATATGAAGAAACTGATTTGTTGGCTGGCGGCGGCACTCCTGCTGTTTGCGACAGGCTGCGGCAGCACCGCAGAGCCGGAATCGACCGCCGAAAAAAGCTATACGGAATACGGCACCACCACAGCGGAGCCCGACATCATGGAGACGGTGGCGGAAAACGATGCGCTGATCCTGCGTCTGAACCGGGCGACCACCGATATCGAGCTGGTGCAAAAGGCGACGGGCTATGTGTGGTCCTCCCGGGGCAACAACGCCACCGACGGGGACGGCCGGCCGCTGTCCTTCACCTATCTGGACAATACGGGCACGGTGGCGACCATGGACACGGCGGCGGACAGCGTCGCCAAGGGGCAATACACCGTCGAGCTCATGGAGGACGGCGTGCACATCGCCTATTCCTTCGGCGATGTGGTGAAAGATCTGATCTATCCCACCTACATCACGGCGGAACGGTTTGAAGCCTTCACCGGGAAAATGAACGCCCGGTCGGCGGCCACCATCACCCCGCTGTATCAGCATCTGGTGGAGGGACTGTACGACGACGATACCTATGCCGATATGCTGCGGAAATACCCCCATGCCAACGGCAAGGACGCCTACGTGATCCGCAACTCCGATATGCTGCTCAACGTAAAAAAGGAGCTGGCGGCGGCTTTCTCCGAGGCGGGCTATTCCGCCGAGGATCTGCAAAAGGACAACGGGGACTTCGGGCTGTCCGGCGGCGTGGCATCGTCCCAGAGCGTGCAGTTCCACATCGGTGTGGAATACCGGCTTACGGGGAACGACCTGACGGTGCGGCTCCCAGCGGAGGAGCTGTATTGCTCCGCCGCCTCCACCGGCATCGAGACACTCTCCCTGCTCCCCTATTTCGGCGCTCCGGCCGCCGGGGCGGACGGCTATTTCTTCCTGCCGGACGGCTCCGGCGCGGTGATGGAGTATTATAACGGCACGGAACACGCCGGACAGGTGATGTTCTCCGAGGTCTATGGCGAAAATCTGTCCGTCACCAAGGAAGAAAAAATCTATACGCTGGAGCAGACGATCTTCCCCGTCTACGGCGCCAAGACCGGCAGCAGCGCCTTCCTGGCCGTCATCGAAAAGGGCGACGCCATCGCCCGGCTGAATGCGCTCCCCGGCACAGACACACTGGCGGCGCGGGCCTGGGCAGACTTCAACATCCTCGACACCCAAATCGTATACGCCAAATCTCTGGCGGGCGCCGGGGATATCGCCAAGAACGCCTATACCAAGGAGCAGCCCGCCCCCTATGCCGGGGATATCGCCATGCGGTATCATTTTCTGGCTGACGGCGACGCGGATTATTCCGGCATGGCGCGGTATTACCGGGACAGTCTGTTCCCGGAAAAGAATGCGTCGGGCGGCACGACGCCCTTCTATCTGGAGGCACTCTCCGCCATAGATTATACCAAAAAGCAGGCGGGCTTCACCCGCCATACCGTCAGCACCCTGACCACCTTCGACGAGGCAGCGGAGATGGCGGAGACCCTCAGCCGGGCGGGGGTGAGCCGTCAGAAGCTCATTCTTTCCGGCTGGCAGAAAAACGGCTGGCAATCCGGCTATGCCACGGCGCAGACTGCCAATGCCGCCGCCGGGGGCGAGACCGGGCTGCAGGCTCTGGCGAGCACGCTGAAGGAACGGAACATCGCCTTTTTCCCGGAGACGGACGTACAGCTGGTGTATCCCTCGGCCATTTCCGGCGGCGTGAAAAAAGCGCTCACCGCCCGCACTCTGGTGCAGCAGCTGACCCGGGTATTCGACTATAAGCAGTCGGATTCGCAGAAAGACGGCGTGATCGCCTACGGGATGAACGCAGCCTATACGCAGGACGCCATCGACCGGGCGGCCGCCGACGCGGTCCGGCTGGGCAGCGACGGCCTGTCCCTGCGCTATGCGGCGCAGTATGTGATCCCGGACTACAAGGACGGTCAGGTGACCGACCGGGCCATGGCGATGGACGCGCTGGCACAGGCGACGGCTCAAGCAGCGTCCTCCGGGGTGCGCCTGCTTTCCAGAACCGGGAACGTGCCGGTGGCGGTGCATACGGGCGACATCGTGGAGCTGCCGCTGTATTCCAACGGACAGTACAACTGCACCTACGCCGTCCCGTTCGCCGCCATGGTGTACAGCGGCAGCATCGACTATGCCGGAAAAGCCGCCAACCTTTCCGGTTCCGGTGCCCGGGATGTGCTGAAAATGATCGAATCCGGCTCCGGCGTGTATTATGTCCTGGCCAAACGGACGGACAGCCACATCCGCAGCAGCGCCTTCGACCGATATTATTCCATCCGTTTCGACGATCTGGCGGAGACGGCAGCGGAAACATACAAAACGGTGGCGGCAGCGCTGGACGGCGTATACGGCAGCCGCATGGAACGGCACGAGCGGCTGGAGCCGAACGTGTATAAGACCGTGTACGAAGACGGCACCTGGTTCATCGTGAATTATAACGACTATGCGGTCACGGCGGACGGCGTGACGGTTGCGGCCACCGGCTATGTCAGGGGGAAGAACGGATGAGCAGAATGACAAAAACTACTTCCTTTGAGAAAAAGCAGAATCGCTGGGGCTATCTTTTCTGCCTGCCGTTCATGCTGGGCTTTGTGCTGCTGGTGGCGTATCCGCTGGTGAAAATGGTTTTCTTCAGCTTTCAGGAGCTGAGCGTCGGCGCGGTCACCTACGACACCCAGTGGGTGGGCTGGCAGCACTACCACCGGATCCTGTTTGTGGACCCGGATTTCCGAAAGACCGTGGTGGCCTCTCTGGGGGAGATGGCGGTGAATGTACCGGTAGCGGTGCTCTTCTCCTTCTTCATCGCCAGCATCCTGAACCAGAAGTTCGTGGGCAGAACCGTTTTCCGGGCGATCCTGTTTCTGCCGGTGATCCTCGCCTCCGGCATGGTGGCGTCTCTCACCGCCGGAGACTTTATCAGCAGCAATATGCAGAATATCGGCAGCCTGTCGGGCAGCGCTTCGGATTCCCTGTTTTCCGGCAGCTTCACCGATGCGCTGCTGGCCATGAATATCGACCGGGGCATCGTGGAATTTATCGAAGGACTGGTGGAGCGTATATCCGATATCACCACCATGGCGGCCGTGCCCTCGGTGATCTTCCTGTCCGGGATGCAGTCCATCTCTCCCAGCATTTTCGAGGCCTCCTATATTGAGGGAGCTTCGGCCTGGGATGTATTTTGGAAGATCAGCTTCCCCATGGTCAGCCCGCTGATCCTGGTGAATGTGATCTACTGCATCGTGGATTCTTTCACCAGCGCCACCAACACGGCCATCACCGCCATCCATTCGACGCTGTTCTCCAAGATCCAGTACGGTCTCGGCTCGGCCATGTCCATCCTGTATCTGACGCTGGTCGGCGTGATCATCGCGCTGGTGTATCTTGTGATCCGGAGGTTGATTTATTACTATGAATGACATACCGATGCATGAGACCTCCCTGGAAGCCGCCCGCAAGGCGGCGGCACGCGCCAAGCGGGTCCGGATGGCGGGACATCTGGGGGTGTCCGTCCTGCGGTTTATCCTGCTGTTCGGCATCAGCTTTGTGATCCTGTACCCGATCTTTTCCATCATCTGCGGCTCCTTCATGTCGCTGGACGATCTGGTGGATATCACCGTGAAATACTTTCCCAAGCATTTCACCCTGCAAAACTACGCGGACGCCGCGACGGCGCTGGGGATGCCGGACACCATGGTGCGCTCGCTGGCGATCTTCCTGCTCACATCGGCGTTGCAGGTGATCTCCTGCACGATGGTGGGCTACGGGCTGGCGCGGTTCCGGTTTAAGCTGAACGGACTGGTGTTCGTCTGCGTTATCATCCAGCTGCTCATCCCGCCGGACACCATCATGCTGACGCGGTTTATCAGCTTCCGGTATTTCACCGGCTTCGGGCTGCTGCCGCTGCTGGGACTGGAGCCGCTGAATCTGACCGCCTCGGCGCTGCCGCTCTATATCCTGGGCGCCACCTGCACGGGGCTGAAGAACGGCCTGTTTATCTTCATCCTGCGCCAGTATTTCAAGGGGCTGCCGAAATCGCTGGAGGAGGCGGCCTATGTGGACGGATGCAGCCCGCTGCGGGCATTCGCCTCCATCATGCTGCCCGGCGCCCGGACGATGATGGTCACCGTATTTCTGTTTTCTTTTGTCTGGCTGTGGACGGATATGACCATCGCCCCGGCGCTGACCAAGTCCAACATACTGGTGAACATGATCTATATGCTTCAGGGAATTCTCTACGATAACAGCGGCGGGCTGCGGGTATCGCTGCTGAAGAACGCCGGCATCATGCTGATCATCCTGCCGGTGATTCTGGTGTATCTGCTCTGTCAGAGAGCATTTGTACAAGGCATCGAAAGTTCCGGTCTCACAGGCACTTAATACGGGAAAGGAGTCAGGCTATGTTACAGTTCCATCTGCGCAAGGATATCCGAAAGGCGGTCTCCGTGGTGATGGCGGCGACGCTGCTGCTGACCAGCGTCGTGTGCGGCTTTTCCACCCTGGCGGGGGAAACCGGAGAGACCTTCCCCCTCCGCTTTGAAGACGGCATCAATCCCATCACCCAGATCAATAACGTCTATTCCGGCAAGGATCATCTCACGACGGAGGGAGTCGCTCTGCTGGCCGGCGATGAGGCGCTGAACGGCGGCGGCAGTCTGCTGCTGACGGCGCGCACCGGAAACAACGCCTATGCCGAAACGGCGCCCCTCGCCATGGCGGGGGTCAAGGGTTTCTCCGTCAAGAGCTTCGAGCAGGTGACCGGCATCATGTTGCGTCTGCAGCTGCGCAACGACAACGACGCCAAAGCCCGCCCGTTCAGCGTGGTGCTCTCTCAGGAGGGGCTGTCCAACAGCACTTTTCTGGGCAAAGGCGCCGTCGCCTACGACATACAGGGACACGCGCTGGAGGTCAAGAGCACCGATCTGCAGATGACGCTGCCGGGCGGCTTTGACGGCTTTCTGTTCCTGCCGCTGGAGACGGCCCGCAGCGAGAAAAAGACGCGGCCGAACGTCTACGACCAGTATGCGACCTTCCCCGACAATCTGGTGGATCTGTCGGAGAGCTTTACCCTGTCCCTGCGTCTGACGGGACGCACCTGGGGCGGCGTGGAGGTCGTCGTGGACGATATCTCGGTGTATTCCGGAGCCTCGGCGGCGGAAAATTTGCAGCACCTGAAAGCGCTGGGCTACACGGTTTCGGCCGAGACGCCGGACGAGGAGGTGGCCGGTCCCTATCTGCCGGCAGCCGCCCAGCCGACCCGCTACGATCTGCCGCTGAATTTCGGGGACGGCATCAACCCCTTTGTAAAAATCGAAGACATTGATAAAAACTGGAACAAAGTGCCCCACGAGGGCGATATCGGCATGGTGGGTGCGCCAAAGGCGCTCATCGGCGCCTCCTCGCTGGAGGTATGGAAGCTGTCGGCGGGCTGCAACCGGGTCGATCTGAACACGGCCCTCATGAACGGCATCGCGGGCTTCTCCAAGACCGATTTCAGCCAGACGACCGGTATCCTGCTGCGTCTGAAGCTCACCGGCGGCAGCAAGGACACCGTCAAGTATTTCGCCCTGAGCGCCACTCAGTCCGGCGTTGCCAGAGCCACCAATCTGGGCAAGGGTGCCGCCGGGTATGACCTGACCGGCAAGCCCGTCACCCTGACGAATTGCAATCTGGGCATCAAGTTGCCCGGCGATTTCGACGGCTATCTGTTCCTGCCTTTCAAGACGGCCCAGAGCGAGACTGTCACTGTGGCAGGCACCTACGACAGCTATGTGGATCACCCCGAGAGCATGGTGGATTTCTCCAAGGATTACAGCCTGCAGCCCATGTTCAAGGATGACTGGAGCGGCACCACCGTGTATCTGGACGATATGCAGGTGTATGCCGGCGACGAGCACATCAACTTCCTCAAGAGCCGGTATTCCGGCATCACCTATGTGCAGCAGCCGGAGCGGTATGCTTTCCCGCTGACCTTTGACGACGGGATCATGCCCTTCAACGCCGTCAACGACATCTATAACTGGGAGTCCCACTGGAAGAATACCGGCGTCGGTCTGACCGGCGACGCGCCGCTGTGCGGCACGGCCTCCGTGCTGGTGGAGGCCCTGCGGGCGGGCAACAACCGCACCGATCTGAACGATGTGAAGATGACCGGCATCGCAGGCTTCTCCAAGACCGATTTCAGTCAGGTCACCGGCGTCATGCTGCGGCTGAAACTGGACGGCGACGCCGCCACCACCCGGCACTTCCGCATCGGCGCCACCCAATCCGGCGTTGCCAGAGCCACCTATCTGGGCAAGGGCGCAGCCGCCTATGACCTGACCGGCAAGCCGGTGACGCTCCACGGCGGCAATCTGGGTATCAAGCTGCCCGGCGATTTTGACGGCTATCTGTTCCTGCCCTTCAAGACGGCTCAGAGCGAGACTGTCACCGTGGCGGGCACCTACGACAGCTATGTGGATCACCCCGAGAGCATGGTGGACTTCTCCGGGGATTACACCATGACCGTCACTTTCTGGGAAGATTGGGGCGGCACTACCGTGCTGCTGGACGATATGCTGGTCTATTCCGGCGATGAGCACATCAACTTCCTCAAGACCCGGTATTCCGGCATCACCTATGTGCAGCAGCCGGAGCGGTATGCTTTCCCGCTGCTGTTTGACGACGGCCTCATGCCTTTCAATGCCGTCAATGACGTCTATAACTGGCAGTCCCACTGGAAGAATACCGGCGTCGGTCTGACCGATTCCGATGCGCTGTGCGGCAGCACCTCGGTGAAGGTGGACGCCCTGCGGGCGGGCAACAACCGCACCGACCTGAACGACGTGAAGATGACCGGCATCGCAGGCTTCTCCAAGACCGATTTCAGCCAGGTCACCGGCGTGATGCTGCGGCTGAAGCTGGACGGCGACGCCGCCGCGACCAAACACTTCCGCATCGGCGCGCACCAGGACGGGCTGGTAAAAGATACCTTCCTCGGCAAAGGCGCAGCCGCCTATGACCTGCAGGGAAATGCCGTGATGCTCCACGGCGGCAATCTGGGCATCAAACTGCCCGGCAATTTCGACGGCTATCTGTTCCTGCCCTTTAAGACGGCCCAGAGCGAAACCGTCACCGTGGCGGGCACCTACGACAGCTATGCGGACTATCCGGAGAATCTGGTGGATTTCTCCAAGAATTACATCATGACCGTCACCTTCTGGGAAGACTGGGGCGGCGTATCGGTGCTGATGGACGACTTCCGGGTCTATTCCGGCGACGAGCACGTCAACATCCTCAAATCTCTCTATCCCGGCATCACCAATGTGCAGCAGCCGGAGCGGTATTCCTTCCCGCTGCTGTTTGACGACGGTCTCATGCCTTTCAATGCGGTCAACGATATCTATAATTGGCAGATGCACTGGCGCACCAACGGCGTGGGGCTGGTGACGGGGGGCGAGGCGCTCTCGGGCACCACCTCGGTGAAGGTGGACGCCCTGCGGGCGGGCAACAACCGCACCGACCTGAACGATGTGAAGATGGCCGGCATCACGGGCTTCTCCAAGGACGATTTCAGTCAGGTCACCGGCGTCATGCTGCGGATCAAACTCACCGGCGGCGACCCGGCCGCCCAGAAGCATTTCCGCATCGCCGCCCGGCAGGACGGGCTGGCAAAGGATACCTTCCTGGGCAAAGGTGCCTCGGCCTACGATCTGGCGGGCAATAAGGTGGCGCTCACCGGCGGCAATCTGGGCATCAAGCTGCCCGGCAATTTCGACGGCTATCTGTTCCTGCCCTTCAAGACCGCCCAGAGCGAGACCGTCACCGTGGCGGGCACCTACGACAGCTATGCGGACTATCCGGAGAATCTGGTGGATTTCTCCAGGAATTACACCATGACCGTCACCTTCTGGGAGGATTGGGACGGCACCACCGTGTATTTCGACGATATGCGGGTATACAGCGGCGACAAGCACATCACCATTCTCAAGGAGCTGTATACGGGCATCCAGACGGTGCAACAGCCGGAATACTACACGCTGCCCTTCGCCTTTGACAAGGGGATGACCCCCTTCACCTTTGAGATGGACGGCGGCCGGTATGCCCAAAAGGGCGTGTATGGCACCGGCGGCAAGCTCTCCTACGGCAAGAATTCCATCGGCACCGGCCTCACGGTGCAGTTCGCCCCCGACCTCACCGACGCTTACAGCGTGTATACCTCCAAGGCCAAGGTGAAGATCCCGGCCGGCTCCTTGGGCTTCCTGCTGCGGGTCAAGACCAACGCTCCCGAAAGCGCCACCATCGGGATCATCTCCAACTACTGGACAGAGTCTTCTCTGGAGTTCGGCAAGAATGCCCTGCTGTACGATCTGGAGGGCAATGCGGTGGAAAAGCCCTTTGAGAGCAATCACTGGCTGGGCTGCAATCTGCCGGAGGAATTCGACGGCTTCGTGTTCATTCCGCTGGATTCCGGCTTTAACGGAAAACAGCAGAAGTATTACCGGGACGCCAAGGGCCTGAAGGTGGACGACAAGATCGTGGATCTGCAGCTCATTTTCTACGGCGAAAAGCAGTGGGCGGGCAAAACCTTTGAGGTCGAATACTGGGGTACATACAGCGACAAAAACTACGTGGGCACCATCGAAAAGCTGGGCTATGAGCTGGATGTGGATAAGGGGCTGACCAGCAACGCCATCCTGGGCGACGCC
Source organism: Ruminococcaceae bacterium UBA5905 (assembly GCA_002431285.1). Lineage (GTDB taxonomy): Bacteria > Bacillota > Clostridia > Oscillospirales > Acutalibacteraceae > UBA5905. Next base: position 22,856 of record DJEF01000016.1, read on the forward strand.
TCCAAGCTGTTCTTCTATGTGCAGCGGCTCAACGAGGGCTTTGACGAGAAGAATCTGGCCAAGCTGAAAAACTGGATCCTGCTGGATACCACCGATTCCAAACTGCTGAACAGTTACAGCCCGGACAACGTGTCCATCGGCAACGGTCTGCTGACCCTCAAATACGCCAAGACCGCCAAGGACGGCAAGTCCTATACCACCGGCGCCATCCGCACAAAGGAAAAAGTCAGCTACGGCTACTATGAGGCCAACCTCACCTTCCCGCAGCTGGCCCGAGCACGGTCGGTATTCCGGCTGGTGACGGACGGCGGCTATGACGAGGGCGGCACGGCTTTCGAGGTGGATATCGCCTCCCTCAACGAGGCTTTCGAGCTGATGACGGGCTATAAATATATGTCCGACTACAAGGCTCTGCGGGATGGCGGCACGGAAAAGGACGGCGCCGAAAAGGTGGACTCCAAGGACACCTTCTACGGCACGAGCCATACCTACGGCCTGCTGTATACCTACGAATACCTGCGGTTCTACGTAGACGGCATATTGGTGCGGGAGATCGAAAACACCTTTGCCCGGGGCGGCGTATTCATCGAGATAGCCGGGACGGTGACCGCGGAGATCACCGAGCCGCTGACCGCCGACAATTCCGAGATCGTGGTGGATTACGTCCGATATTGGGAGATCGACCAGGATGAGATGGCAAAATACGACACGGCGCTGCTGACGGAGAAGCCGGCGGACGTGGACCCCGGGAAAGACCCCGCCACCGTGCGGGTGGATAAGACCAGCACCCCGCTGCTCGTCGCGGCCTGCGTTCTGGGGGTCGTGGCGCTGGCGGCAATCGTACTGCTGATCCTGCTGGTGCTGCCCCGCGGGAAAAAGAAACCGCGTGCCGATGAAACGGAGGTTTGAACTGATGAATAAGCACTTGAAGAAGATCCTTTCCTCTGCGCTTGGCTGTCTGCTCGCCGTGGTTCTGCTGGTGGGCACAGCGGCACCGGCATCGGCGGCCAAATACGATCCCGACACCGACTGGATCGCCGGGAAATACGGCATCTTCCTCCACTATCTGCTGGAGCGGCAGGGCGGCGGCAATTCTCTGGAGGGCTGGAATCAGGCGGTCAACTCCTTTGATGTGGATCGCTTTGCCAAGGATCTGGACAGCGTCGGCGCCTCCTGGATCACCATAACCCTGACCCAGGCCAGCGGCTACTTCCCCATCCCCATGCCGGAGATGGAAGCGCTGACCGGCGTGAAATGCGGCACCGACCGGGATCTGGTGGCCGATCTGATCCGGGCCTGCGAGCCCTACGGCATCCGGGTGATGCTCTACTGGTCTCCCGGTTTGCCCCAGAACAACCTGCCCATGGCCCGGGCGCTGGGGGCGGTATTCCGCCAGAATCAGGGAGACGTCTCCGTGGGGCAGGGCGCCAGCGGCGACTGGATGCTCAACTATACGGCAGCGAAAAATGTCTGCTCAATTCTGTCGGCGCTGTCCCAGCGCTATGGCGACAAGGTGCACGGCTGGTGGTTCGACGGCTGCTACGACAATGTGGGTTTCAACGACCGGCTGGCGGAGCTGTACGGCGACGCCGCCCGGGCGGGCAACCCCCACACGCTGGTGGCGTTCAATGACGGCATCCGGTTCGCCGACTGCCGCTTTGAGACGGAGAATTACGCCTGCGGCGAGACCTGCCACCCGGCTTTTCTGGATACCACCTCGTTTTTGACATACAAGGCGGACAGCCGCTGGACGGAAAACGGCTATCAGGCGCACCGGCTCACCTTCCTGGGTGAAAACTGGGGTCTGGGCGGCACCATCTACGACACGGCGGAGCTGGCGAAGCACTCCTATGAGGCCTTCCTCAAAAACGGGGCGGCCATCTCCTACGACGTAGCCATCAGCGCCGACGGTAAGATCGCCGCCGAGCATATGGCGCAGCTGAAGGCCATCCACGACTATGTGCAGTCCCAGCCGGCGCCGGTGATCGAACCGGCCCCCACCCCGTCGGATACCCCGGACGACAGCTCCACCACAAGCGATCCGGAAAAGCCCGACACTCCGGCGGACGACGCCGTGAAAACCGAAGAGGTCGTCAGCAAAAACCCGCTGCTCTTCGCCATCCTCGGTGTGGAGTGCGTCGTGATCCTCGGCGTGGCGGTTTTCTGGCTGGTGCGGAGAAAGCAGACGAAATAAGGCGCGAGCCGGAATCGTCACCATACACGATCAACCATGTGAAAGAGGTCAAAGATACCATGATAAAAGTCGGCATTGCAGATTATGGGCTGAATTGCTGGTACGGCGCCCTGTACGATTATGAGCAGCGGTTCGCGCTGCTGAAGCAGACCGGATACGACGGTCTGGAGCGGCTGGAAGCGCGCTCGGCGGCGGAGGCCATGGACATCTCCGCCGCCGCCCGGCGGCAGGGGCTGGATTTCGCCACCTGCCGGGGCGGCACCCCTCTGGAGACCCTGCGCTGGTCGGCGGCGCTGGGCAAGCGGTATATCTGGGTAGAATCCCAGGACAAGGATTTTTCGGTGTTCTGCCGGCAGGTGAACGCCCAGATTGAGGCGGCGGCCGCCTACGGAGTGGACGTGGCGCTGCACAACCATCTGGGGCTGACGGTGGAGACACAGGAGCAGCTGGACGCCTTCATGGCGGCCTGCCCGAAGTGCAAGCTGCTGCTGGATGTGGGCCATCTGGCGGCCGCCGGGGGCGACCCGGTGGAAACGGCCGCGCGGTATGCCGACCGACTGGCGGCCGTCCATCTCAAGGACTATGTATACAAGGACCGGTCGGCCAAAAACTGGTGGGATCGGCTGCGGTTCTGCGAGCTGGGTGCCGGCGAGATGGGCGACCGGAACACGCAGATCATCGAAACGCTCAAGAGCGTGGGCTATGACGGCTGGCTGCTGGTGGAGCACGACACCCACCTGCGGGAACCGGCAGAGGATCTGGCCGTCAGCCGGGAATACATTCGCCGATTGGGGATTTAAGAGGAAAAGGAGCACAACCATGAGCAATCCGATCAAAATCGGTCTGGTCGGTCTCGGCCGCGCCGGCTGGGGCATGCATCTGAGCGAACTGGAGAATAAAAAAGACAAATTCGAGGTGGCGGCCGTCTGCGACATTCTTCCCGAGCGCACCGCCATGGCGCAGGAGCGGCTGGGTTGCCGGGCATACGGCAGCATCGACGAGCTGCTGCGGGACGACGAGGTGGAGCTGGTGGATATCGCCACCCGCACCTGCGACCATTATGAGCACGCCGTCAAGGCGCTGGAGGCCGGGAAACACGTGCTGCTGGAGAAGCCGGCGTGTATGTCGGTGGAGCTGATGCGGGATCTGTATGCCCGCGCCAATCAGCCCGGTCTGCCCCGGCTGTTCGTGCGGCAGAACCGCCGCTTTGAAGTGGTGTTCAACCGGTTTCTGGACACCGTTCGTTCCGGCAAGCTGGGGAATGTGTTTGAAATTCAGATCGCCCAGATGGGCTATCAGCGCCGAGACGACTGGCAGACCATCGCCGCCTTCGGCGGCGGCCAGATCCTCAACTGGGGGCCCCATATCATCGACCAGGCGCTGGTGCTGCTGGATGCGCCGGTGGCCGAGACGGCCTGCGAGCGCACGCTGGCGGCGGCCGGCGGCGACTGTGAGGATCATTTTTCCGTCGCTCTGCGGGGCGAAAACGGCCGCAAGGTGAATCTGTGGATCAGCGGCAGCGCCGCGCTGAACGGCGGGCGGCGATACACCGCCTACGGCGACCGCGGCTCCATGGAATGCTGCAATAACGAGCTTGTCACCCGCTATATCGACCCGGCGCAGGAGCTGCCGCCGGTGGTGGCCGACCCCGGCACACCGGCCATGTCTTTCGGCGCCTCCGGCACCTTTGCGGCAGCGGTGGAGCCCCGCTGGATCGAGGAGCACGACCGGGTGACGGCCGAGGACCTGTCGGTCATCTGGAACTATCTGTATGAGAGCCTGCGAAACGGCGCGCCCTACCCCATCCGGGATGAGGAGGTCATCCGGCTCATGCAGGTCATCACCGACGCCCGCCACACCCCGTTGATCAAGGCCAAAGCCATCGGAGAGGACAGTATATGAACCGAAAAACCTATCAAATCCGGGCATACGACCCCGCTCCGACCGTGAATGACGGCATCGACCGTCTGCCGCCTCCGCTGAGCACGGTGCGGATCGCCGCAGAGGACGGCTGGCAGAACCGGAGTATGCCCATCGGCAACGGCTATCTGGGCGCGGTGATATGCGGCCGCACCGATATCGAACGGATCCAGATCACCGAAAACAGCTTTTGCAACCCCCTGTACGAGCCGACCTGCGGAGCCGGACTCAATAACTTTGCCGAGCTGTGGCTGGATCTCGGCCATACGGCCGTGTCGCAATACCGTCGCTCCCTGTCGCTGAATGACGCAACGGTGCAGGTGAGCTATTCCTGCGCCGGTGTGCGGTATGAGCGGGAGTATTTCGCCTCCTATCCGGCGCGGGTGCTGGCGGTGCGGCTGACGGCGGATCGCCCGGGAGCGCTGGCCTTCCGGCTGCGCGCCGAAGCCCCCTTTGTCCGGGACTGGTGCGTGGAGCCAGGGGACGGCATGGGCAAGACCGGCCGCGTCACCGCCGCCGGCAACACCCTGACGCTGGAAACGGCGCTCACCTATTATGACGTGCGGGGCGAGCTGCAGGCCACGGTGGTCACCGACGGCGTATGCCGGGCGGAGGGCGATGCCCTCGCCGTATCCGGCGCGCAGACGGCGGTGCTCTATATCGCCGCGGCGACCAACTATCGGCTGGAGAGCCGCACCTTCACCGAGCCAAACCCGCAGCGAAAATTGGCAGGCAACCCGCTCCCCCACGAGACGGTGTGCGAGATTCTGGCGGCAGCGGTACAGACGGGCTACGAGACCGTCCGGGCCGAACACATCCGGGATCACCGGGCGCTGTTCGACCGGGTAGGCTTTGACATCGGCGGGGTCGATACCGGAAAGTCGTCGGCGGTGCTGCTGGATACCTTGCGCCGGGGAGAGAACGAACCGCTGGCGGAGGAACTGACCTTCCATTACGGCCGGTATCTGCTGATCGCCTCCTCCCGCCCGGGGACGCTGCCCTCCAATCTGCAGGGCATCTGGAACCGCTATGCCGAAACGCCCTGGAGCAGCGGCTATTGGCACAACATCAATGTGCAGATGAACTATTGGCCGTCCGGCCCCTGTGACCTGACGGAGCTGTTTGTCAGCTATGCGGACTATTTCGAGGCGCTGCTGCCGCTGGCGAGACAGCGGGCGGACGAGTTTGTGCGGCAGTATTTCCCGGAGCGGTTCGCCGGGGACGGCCGGAACGGCTGGGCGCTCGGCACCGGTGCGTGGCCCTACAACATTTACGGCATCAGCACGGAGGATCACTCCGGACCGGGGACAATCGGTTTCACGGCGCTGCTGTTCTGGGACTGGTATGACTATACCCGCGACCCGGCGGTGCTGCGGCGGGTATACCCCATCCTGTCCGGAGCGGCGCTGTTCCTGTCCCTGGTGATGGATGAGCACGACGGCACATGGCTGATCCGCTATTCCGCCTCGGCGGAGCAATTCCGGAACGGCAAGCCCTATCGCACCACCGGCTGCTCCTTCGACCAGCAGATGTGCCACGAGGTATTCCGGCACACGCTGGAAGCGGCGGCATGGCTGCATGAGTCGGATACGCCCCTGCTGCAAACTTTGCGGGAGCGGCTGCCCCGGCTAGATCCCTACCCCATCGGCACATCCGGCCAGATCAAGGAGTTCCGGGAGGAGCAGGCATACGGCGATATCGGTGAACGGAATCACCGCCATATGTCCCACCTGCTGGGCATCTACCCCGGCACCGGGCTGTCCCCGGAGGATACGCCGCTGCGGGACGCCGCGCGGACAACGCTCACCCTGCGGGGCGCGGGCGAATGCGGCTGGGCGTCGGCCCATCGGGCGTGCCTGTGGGCGCGGGTCGGCTGTCCGGAGGAGAGCTATCGCAGCCTGCGGGAGATCGAGGACCGCTACCTGTTGGATAATTACTGGAACGGCTACGGTCGGAATTCGGACGTCTACCAGATCGACGGCAATTTCGGCGCTACGGCAGCCATTGCCGAGATGCTCCTGCAGGGGGATAACGGGGTGCTGCGGCTGCTGCCCGCCCTGCCGACGGCCTGGCCGGACGGCCGCTTTTCGGGGCTGTGCGCTCGGGGCGGCTTTGCAGTCAGCGCCGCGTGGCAGGCCGGGAAGCCAACGGCCTGTACGGTGGAATCCCGCGTCGGCGGCACCCTGCGAATCGCCACAGTCGGCTGTGCGGTGGCCGCCGTCACGGCGCAGGGCACGCCGGTGCCTTTCTCGTCCGAAGGGGGCGTCGCCACCCTGGAAACCCGACCGGGAGTCACCTACGAATTCACATGGATGGAGGAGCGGTTATGAATAATCCGGCAATCGAACGGTTCGTATCGAAGAAATGGGGCGTATTCAACCACTATCTCAACGGGATGCAGAACGGCAGCTGGGCGCCTCGCAACCCCAGCGGAAAAATCACCACCTGGAACGAGTGCGTCAATGAGTTCGACGCCGAACGACTGGCGTACAATCTGCACAAAATGGGCGCCGGATACTATTGCATCAGCACCATGCAGGCCAGCCGCTATATGTGCTCCCCCAACGCCACCTTCGACCGCCTCTGCGGGACGAAGCCGGGGGAGGCCTGCTCCCTGCGGGATCTGCCCATGGACATTGCCCGGGCGCTGGAGAAATACGACATCGACCTGTTTCTGTATATCAGCGCCGATGGTCCCTGGATGGCCACCGATATCGGCGATACGCTGTCCATCGGCAATCCCCGGCAGGAGGTGACGCCGGAATTTGTGCAGAACTGGGCGTCGGTGATGCAGGAATGGGCGGAGCGCTACGGCAGCCGGGTCAAGGGCTGGTGGATCGACAGCTGCTATACATGGCTGGGTTTCAATGACGAGCTGCTGGAATTCTATCACCGCGCCGCCAAGGCGGGCAATCCGGACAGTCTCATTGCCTGCAACCGCACCGGCACCCGGGTGTGCGAGCGGGGGCTGTCCACCGAGGAATTCACCTGCGGCGAGCAGCTGAATTTTGAGTGGATGCCGGAGAGCCGGGACGTGGGCGGCGCTCAGGCGCACCTGCTGATCCCGCTGGGGGTGCACCCGGAGAACGGCGACAAAGGACATACCTGGTGTATGCCCGGCGAAAAGGCCACCCGGGAGGAAGTGCTCGCCTTTATGAAGCAGGCGGTGGCGCGGCAGATCCCCGTTACCTTTGACATCGCGGTGTACCGGGACGGCAGCTTCGATGGGGAGCAGCAGGCATTCCTAACGTATGTGAACGAGCATCTGTAAACGATCGAGGAGGAAATCCATGTCGAAAGCAAGCGAACGGTTCGCCGCCCGGAAATGGGGCGTGTTCAACCACTATCTGAACGGGATGCAGAACGGCGGCGACCCGTGCCGCAATCCCTCCGGACGGATCACCGACTGGGATACCGCCGTCGGCGAGTTTGACGCAGAAAAGCTGGCGTACAATCTGCATAAAATGGGCGCCGGATATTACTTCATCACCCTCATGCAGGGCAGCAAATATCTATGCGCCCCCAACGCGGCCTACGACCGCATCTGCGGCACGCAGCCGGGAGAAGCCTGCTCCCGGCGGGATCTGCCGCTGGATATCGCCCGGGCACTGGAAAAATATGACATCGACCTGTTCCTGTATTATACCGGCGACGGCCCTCATCTGGACCCGATAGCGGGGGAGCGCATGGGCATGGGCGAGCCGCGGGTACCGGTGACGGAAACCTTCCTCGCCAACTGGTCGTCGGTGCTGCGGGAATACGCCGTACGCTACGGCGATCGGGTCAAGGGCTGGTGGATCGACGGCTGCTACGGCTGGCTGGGCTACAATGAACAGACGCTGGACTACTATGACCGGGCGATACGCGCCGGCAACCCCCAGGCGCTGATCGCCTACAATTTCGGCGGTGCGGCGGGCGGCAAACTGGTGGCAGCTCCCCACAAGGAGGACTATTTTGCCGGGGAACGGAACGATTTTACCGACATCCCCTCCGCCGGGGTCATCGACGGCGAGCAGACCCATATCTTTGCGCCGTTGGGGGTGCTCCCGGCGGGATGCGGCGGCGGCGCCTGGGCGTTCCCGGGGGTGAAACGGGACCCGGCCTATATGCTGGACTATATCCGCCAGGTCAACGCCGTGGGCGCGCCGGTGACGGTGGATATCGTCGTATACCGGGACGGCAGCTTTGATCCGGAGCAGCAGCGGCTGCTGGAATATGTGGGACAACATTTATAAGGAGGCTACGACTTATGGCGACAAGCGAGGCGCTGGAGCGGTTTTCCAAACGCGGCTTCGGCGTATTCAATCACTACATGAATCCCATGCAGAACGGCGACTGGCCGGTGCGCAACCCCTCCGGGCGGATCACCGACTGGAGCACGGCGGTGGAAGAATTCGACACCGAAAAGCTGGCCTACCATCTCCATCAGATGGGCGCCGGGTACTACTGCATCACCATGATGCAGAGCACCAAGTATATGTGCGCCCCCAACGAGACCTTCGACCGCATGAGCGGCACGAAACCGGGGGAAGCCTGCTGCAGGCGGGATCTGCCCGCCGACCTGTATGCGGCGCTGTCCAAATACGACATCGACCTGTTCCTGTATTACAGCGCCGACGGCCCCATCTGGGCGACCGATATCAAGCCTACGCTGGTCATCGGAGACGGCAGCCATAACCTCAACACCGGCAAGGTGAACGAGGAATTCGTCGCCAACTGGGCGGCGGTGATGCAGGAATGGGCGGAGCGCTACGGCAGCCGGGTCAAGGGCTGGTGGATCGACCGCTGCTATGGAGAGATCGGCTATACCGACGCGCTGCTGGAATATTATCACCGGGCGGCCAAGGCGGGGAATCCCGATTCCCTCATCGCCTGCAACAAGATGGGCACCAGCAAATGCGCCCCCGGTCTGTCCACAGAGGAATTCACCTGCGGAGAACGGCTGGATTTTGTCAATCTGCCGGAGAGCCGGTTTGTGGACGGGGTGCAGGCACACCTGCTGATCCCGCTGGGGGTGCACCCCGGCAACGGCGACCGGGGACATACCTGGTGTATGCCGGGACTGAAACGCTCCAAAGAGGAGCTGCTGGACTACATCGGCCGGGCCAGGCAGATCGGCATCCCGATCTCGGTGGATATCGCCGTATACCGGGACGGCAGCTTCGATCCGGAGCAGCAGGAGGCGCTCAGCTTTGTGGGGAGGAATCTGAAGTAACATGACGTCCCATCCGAATCTATACCGAAAGCTGACGGAAGGGCGGCCGATCTCCGTGCTGGTGGCGGGAGACAGCATCGCCTACGGCAGCTCTTCCTCCTCCCCCGATACGGCGTTTGCGGCGCTGTTCGCCCGGGAATTGCAGAATATCTACGGCTGCCGGGTCAACCTCACCAATGTTTCGGTGGGCGGCACCGATTCCCTGTTCAGCTTCGCGGTACTGAACCGGCAGGCGTTTGCCCGCCGATTCGATCTCGTGATCCTGTGCCATGGGCAGAACGATGCGCCGGAGGTGTTTGCACGCAACTATGAATCCCTGCTGCGCACGGCGCTGCGGCAGAACCCCGGCTGCGAGGTTTTCTGTATTCTGGAGAGCGCCCAGCGGGAATATACCGACAAGCTGAAAACCATCCTCCGCCTGGCCGCCCACTACGGCTGTGCCGTCTGCGACACCCTTGCCGCCTTTCAGAATAGCGGGAGTCCCTATGAAGCGCTGGTTTCCGAGGACGGGGTACATCCCAACGACGCCGGCCATCGGCTGTACGCCCGGACGCTGCTGGAAACGGCGGCGCAGGGAATCGCCGCAGAAAAATCGGCAGCGGGGAGCCGCCCCCTGCAGGAGCCGCTGGCGCAGCCCTTCCGCACCTTCCGGTATATCCCCCGGAACAGGCTGAAACGCGAGGAGCTGGCGCTGTCGGTCACCGCCACAGGGCAGATCTTCTGTCTGCATGTGCTGGAGGGACCCGCCGGCGGAACCTACCGAGTAACGGATGGGAACGCCGTTTTGGCAGAACGTTCCCTCCGCCACGATTTCAGCTGGATCTGGGAGCGGATGTATCCCCTGCCCGGCGGAGAAAATCGGCGAAAAACGCTGAAATTTCTCTTGCAAAACGCCAACGATTTAGATAGAATTGTAGGTGTATCGGTTATTGGCTGAGCGTTCAGCCATCACATATGAAAAGGAGACTGTGTATGAAAAACCTGTTGAAACGTTCTCTGGCGCTACTGCTGGCGGTATTGATGCTGGCGGCCATCAGCGGCTGCGGGAAAGAACCCGCGGCCAGCCACCCCAACACGGACAGCGACACCTCCGGCGGCACGACCTCCGGCGCCGCCCATGTCAGCCAGGAATTTCTGGACTCGCTGAAGGGCACGCAGATCAAGATCGCCTATCCGGACAAGATGCGGAACCCGGGGCAAAACCCGCAGGATGACGAATGGGCGATGCTGGTCAATAAGGTGGCTAAGGAATACGGCGTCACCATCAAGGAGGAATACTATACCAATAAGAGCAACGGCGCGGCGTTTATCGCCGACAGCCTGTCCGGCAACAATCTGGGCAACATCGAGATCGTCTATTGCGACGTGGTTTTCCGGGGCGTGCAGAAGAACGCCTGGGCGAATCTGGACGAAGCGGCCAAAGAGGCGGGCATCGACTTCACCGCCAAGCATTATTATCAGCCCTCCATGAAAGCCACCCACATCAGCGGCGCGCACTACGGCCTGTCCTACAAGACCCAGTTCATCCAGACCGACGCGGTGTACTATAATGTCAACATGGTGACGGTAGACAACAAGCTGGAGGACCCGCTGGACCTGTATAACCGGGGCGAGTGGACCTTCGACAAATTTGAGGAATACTGCAAAAAGCTGACGAAAAAGGATGCCAACGGCGACATCTCCGTATATGGCTGCCAGTTGGAGGCCAATGCCTCCATCAGCGTGTTCGTCAAGGCCAACGGCGGCTCGCTGGGCCGCATCAATGCCGACGGCAAATGGCAGCAAACTCTGTCGGACAAGAAAACGTTGAACGGCTTTAACTACATACAGAAGCTGTTCAGTCAGGATCAGTGCATCTATGTTCCCTCCGGCAGCTGGGGCACCAGCCATAAGAACCTGTATGCCGGCAGCTGCGCCATGCAGATCGGTGCGGTCTCCTCCGCATCCGACGCCTATCTGCAGCAGAAGGATGCGGGCGGCATGGGCTTTGTGCCGCTGCCCCTCGGCCCCGACGGCACCAAAGACGATCTGTATAAATCCAGCGGCGGTTTCTATTATGTGGTCCCGGCGGCCTATCAGAAGGATGCGGCCAAGTATCTCTTCATCCTCGACGAGATCAGCCGCCGCTGGTACGAGCAGTATCCGGAGATCTTCAAGAAGCAGTTTACTGCGATTTTCAAACAGGATAAATACATGGATGCATTCTATGGCTTTATCACCGGCGACACACTCACCGGCATCAACGAAGGCGCACTGACGCTGGTATCCGACAGCTCCGGATACAGCCAGACCCTGCTGACCATGGAGATTGCCAAGGGCGTGTCGGTGGCCACGGCCGTGGACCGGTTCGCGACCGCCATGCAGAATGAGCAGAACGATCAGGCGGGCGATACCCGCTACACAGGATTCGGGAATTAAGCGGCATCTAAATGAATTCGAGTAGGATGCGGCGCTCCGGGCAGCCGTTGTCCGGGGCGCCGCTTCTGTGCTGACGCAGAAAAGGATCGGAGGAGTTTATGCACTATACAGAACCGGTGGGTACGGGGAACGCCTATCGCACCGCCTATCAGCGGGATTTGGAACAGCTGGTATGGGCCAGACAGCAGCAGTTTAAGGAGAAGAGCCTCGCCGATGCCGCCCGGTTCCGGGATGGCGACGGGATGCGGGAACAGTTGATCCGGCGACTGGGCTGGCCGCTGACGGATTATGCATTTTCCGTTCCCGCCGTGCGCCGGGAACGGGTGGCCGAGGAGGACGGCATCACGATCTATCGGATGCAGATCGAGGTGCTGCCGGGATTCCGGTTCTACGGCATCCTGTTCGTCCGGGAGGACGGCACGCCGCGCCCGCTGGTGATCGCTCAGCACGGAGGCGACGGCACACCGGAGCTGTGCTCCTCCCTGGAGCCGCTCGGCTCTTCCAACTATAACGACATGACCCGGCGGCTGTTGGCACAGGATGTCAACGTCTTTGCGCCGCAGCTGCTGCTGTGGAATGTGAACAAGTATTTTCCGGACAGTGAAAGTCCCGACTTACAGCGGCATCAATGGGATAACCGACTCAAGCAGTGCGGCGGCTCCATTACGGCGCTGGAAATCTATTGCCTGCGGAGATCGCTGGACTGGCTCAGTGTGCAGCCCTTTACCGCCCCGGGAGAGATCGGCATGGCGGGGCTGTCCTACGGCGGCTTCTACACGCTCTATACCGCCGCCGTAGAGCCGCGCATCCGGGCGGCGCTGTCCTGCGCTTTCTTCAACGACCGGGGCGCTTACTGCTGGAACGATTGGACCTTTTTCAGCGGCGAGCCGTGCTTTGACCCCGAGGTGGCCATGCTGTGCTATCCCCGCCTGCTGCTGATCGCCGTGGGAGAGCATGACCCGCTGTTCCAGATACAGACCGCCCGGGCCGAGGCGGATCGCCTGCGGCAGCTGGCGCAAGCGGCCTACGGCAGCACCGATTGGTTTGTATTCCGCCCCTTTGACGGCGGCCATGAATTTATACGGGATGATCGCCTGATCCCCCAGCTTATCCGGAAGATCCGGGAGAAAGAGGAGACCATATGAAAAACACCGCTATACTGACCTCCATCAGCGGAGAATCCATTGAAACCCGGGAACAGTGGGAACAGTTCCGCCGGCCGGAAATTTTAACGCTGTTCCGGGAATATGTGTACGGCCGCCGGGCGGTAGAGCACCCGGAGGGGATGACCTCCACCGTTTCCGAACGGGTCGAGGGCTATGACGGGCAGCCCATCACATACGAAAAGCTGACCGTCCGCATCGGGGATTACGCATTTGTCGTCCACAGCTATCTGCCGGAGCGGGCGCAGCGGGTCCCGGCATTCGTATATGTGATGCACGAGTATCAGGAGGACAATTCCGATTTCGCTCACATGACCGAAAACACGTTTGTCCCTGTGGGGCAGATCACGGCGCGGGGCTATGGGGTATTTATCCTGCCCACCAGCGGCATCTATCCCGACTGGGAGCATAAGGATCGTTACCATTCCGGTGTGTTCGCGGCGTTCGGCCCCGCCCCGGATAAACGCACCGGCTCCGACTGGGCGACCATCGCCGCTTGGAGCTGGGGTGCCTCCCGGGTGATGGATCATCTGGAGACGGACGAGCGCATCGACCCCGCCCATGTGGCGGTCATCGGCCATTCCCGGGGCGGAAAGACCGCCTTCTGGTGCGCCGCCAACGATCCGCGCTTTGCGCTGGCGATCTCCAACGCCTCCGGCTGCATGGGCGCCGCTTTTCTGGACGGCAAGACCGGCGAGCATATCAAAGATATCAACTGCACCGACTGGTTCTGCGGAAATTTCCGGAATTTCAACGAACATGAGGAGCTGCTGCCGGTGGATCAGCATATGCTGCTGGCAGCGCTGGCCCCCCGCCTGGCGTATGTGGAGAGCTGCTCGGAGGATGATTGGTCGGATCCGGTGGCGGAGCGCCGCTCCTGCCGACTGGCCAGCCAGGTATATGAGACAATCTACGGCATCCCCGGCGCGGTGCTGCCGGAGGAACCGGTTCCCGTTAATACGCCCTATCACGCCGGCAACATCGGCTACCATATGAAAGAGGGCAAGCACACCATCTCCGCCTATGACTGGGAACAATACATGAATTTCTGGGATGAAAAACGGAGGTAATAGCATGAAGATTCTTTTCGGCAGCGACGTGTCCTTTGAATGTCAGGATGGCGGCATCACCCCGGAGAATGCGGCCGCGCGGGTGTGCTCGGTAAAACCGGTGTTCGACGGGGCGGATTTCCGCATGGTGAATCTGGAAAATGTGCTGTATGAATCCCCGGAGGGCGAGATCATCAAGAGCGG
>DJEF01000016.1:37081-38435 GCA_002431285.1 Ruminococcaceae bacterium UBA5905
CCCGCCACTGTGTTTCTTTTCTCAAGGCGCTGGGCGTGGACGTCGTGGGACTGGCCAATAACCACTTCGGCGATTTCGGTGAGGCCGGTATGCGCTCCACCTGGGAATGCCTGCAGGAGAACGGCATCGCCTGGGTAGGCGCCGGAGAGACGCTGAGCGACGCCTATCGGGCGCATCGGTTCGAGAAGGACGGCATCCGCGTGGCGGTCATCGCTGCCTGCGAAAATGAATTCGGCACCGCCTCCCCCACCGCGCCGGGCAGCGCCGGATACGAACCGCTGCTTCTGGCGAACCGGATTGCCGCCGAAAAGAAAACGGCGGATTATGTGGTGGTGTATTTCCACGGCGGCAACGAGCGGGATCCGTTTCCCTCTCCGAAAAAGAACGATTGGTATCGCCTGTGGACCCGCCTGGGCGCGGATGCGGTCATCGCCATGCATACCCACTGCCCCCAGGGATACGAGCTTTACGAGGGCAAACCCATCGTATACAGTATGGGGAACCTCTATTTCCCCGGCAAGCCGGAGGCCTATGCCGCCGCACCGAACAGTTCCTGGTACTATGGGTATCTGACGGAGCTGGAGTTTACGAAAGCCGGCATCGCCATGCAGGTACATCCCTACCGCTTCGGCTCGGTGGAGGATCCGCTGACCCGGCTCGCCGGTGAAGAAAAGACGCGGTTCGACCGCTATCTGGACGCCCTCTGTCGGCCGATCGCCGACCGAAACGAGCTCTTGCGTTTATTCAAGATTTGGTGTACAATGGCCGGTGTGGATTATTCCCACATGGTGGAGTTTCACCCGGAGATGTTGGAGAACGGCGCCGAGGCGGTCAAGCACCTGCGCAATATCTTCTGCTGCGAGGCCCATAATGAGCTGATCACCACGCTGACGGAAATGTGCTATCACAACGAGGTCGGCGCTTACCGAGCCTTGCAGGCGGAGATCCGGGACAGACAAACCATACGATAAGTGAGAGTAGGAGAAACGGCATGAGCGAAGTACGGGTCGGGATCATCGGGATCGGCAATATGGGATCGGCGCATCTGGACTGCCTTTACAAGCAGAAGGTCGAGGGGATGCGGGTCACGGCGGTGTGCGATACGGCGCCGGAGCGGGGCCGTTATGTGCGGGAGAACTATCCGGGCGTGGCGGTATACGATACCGATGCAGCGTTTTTCGCCGACGCGCCCGTGGACGCCGTGATCGTGGCAACGCCCCATAAATTCCATGCCCAGCTGGGCATGGCCGCTCTGGAGCACGGCCGCCACCTGCTGGTAGAGAAGCCGGAGGATGTCAGCGTCAGCAAGGCGCACGCGCTGAATGTGGCGGCCAGGAACAGCGGCAAGGTGTTC
>DJEF01000016.1:38501-39985 GCA_002431285.1 Ruminococcaceae bacterium UBA5905
TCAGCGCACCAACCCGCTGTTCGCCAAGGCGCGGGAGCTGGTGAAAAGCGGCCAGCTGGGCGGCCTGCGGCGCTCCGTATGGATCATCACCAACTGGTACCGCACCCAGAGCTATTATAATTCCGGCGGCTGGCGCGCCACATGGGACGGCGAGGGCGGCGGCGTGCTGCTCAATCAGGCCCCCCACAATCTGGATCTGTGGCAATGGATCTGCGGTATGCCGGAGACGGTCACCGCTTTCTGCGATGTGGCGAAATACCACAAGATCGAGGTGGAAGACGACGTGACGATTTTCGCCCGCTATCCCGGCGGCGCTACGGGCACGTTCATCACCTCCACCGGCGAATTCCCGGGAACCAATCGGCTGGAGATTTCCGGTGACCGGGGCAAGCTGGTGCTGGAGAACGGAAAGCTGAAGTGGTGGAAACTCGCCCACTCCGTGCAGGAAACCATCGGCGCGTCGACGGAGATGTCCGCCAGCATTCCGATGGACTATACAGAAATTTTGCCTGACGCGCCCGAGACGGCCCACCGGGGCATTCTGCAAAATTTTGCCGATGCCATTCGCCATGGTACGCCGCTGCTGGCGCCCGGAGAAGAGGGGGTCAACGAGCTGATGATCTCCAATGCGGCGTATTGCTCCTCCTGGAATGGGAATATTGAGATTCGCCTGCCGCTGAATGCAGAAAACTTTGACACGCTGCTGGCGCAGCACATCCGGCAACGGACCTCCGACGCCGCCAGCGGCAAATCGGAGCAGAATCATGAATACAGCAAACGCTGGCAGGTCTGCTGGTGAGGCACACAGCCGCGAAACCGTTTGCGGCAATAGCGTAAACGAAACAGGGTTATATAGGGGGTGCAGCCGCAGTACGCGACTGCACCCCTTTGCGTTGCGTCTCTCCGCTACGGTAAGGCGGCATTATCCCGAGCACACCGGGCGATACAGAGACCGGCGGCTCATCCATTCGTGTGCGTGGCCGTGCCCCGCGATCCGCCCGGATCACCGCACCATTTTCCTTGTCTCGTTGCAAATATCGGTCGATGCATCGTCCGCATAAGTGCGGGGCAGCAGCGCATCCATTTGGTCAACCACGATGCAGAGACCGGCGGCTCTTTTCCGGCAGTCGCTGACAGCCACATACGCCCCACCCAGCCACACCGCCAAATGCCACACCAAGCGCCTGTCAAATGCCGTGTAATTTTTACGGCGGCGTCCCTTTTTGTAAAAAAGGACTTGACATTGATCGGTTTTGTGGTACAATATCACTCGTGACTGACGAGCCACCGCTATGGGCCTTTAGCTCAGTTGGTTAGAGCAACCGGCTCATAACCGGTCGGTCCTGGGTTCGAGTCCCCGAAGGCCCACCAGATTTTTTCGGATGCACAGATCCGTTTTTATAGTAAGGCGATGCCGTTGCGGTTTTCTGCCGCCAAGCGTCTCCCACATCACCATATAGGGGCATAGCTCAGTTGGTAGAGCA
>DJEF01000016.1:40068-40484 GCA_002431285.1 Ruminococcaceae bacterium UBA5905
CTTCTGCCCCTGCCATTGGAAAATCCCCGAAACCCCAGCAATTGCAAGGGTTTCGGGGATTTTCCTTTTTGCCAAAAAAGCTCAAAATGCAGCAAAATATGCCGAAAAATTGCGGTAAAAGTGGTACAAATCTTGTACATGCGTGGGGAAATCGTGGGGAATTCCGCCGCCGGAAA
Source organism: Ruminococcaceae bacterium UBA5905 (assembly GCA_002431285.1). Taxonomy (GTDB): domain Bacteria; phylum Bacillota; class Clostridia; order Oscillospirales; family Acutalibacteraceae; genus UBA5905. The sequence continues at coordinate 40,245 of DJEF01000016.1, forward strand.
AATGGCTGCAAACCCAGCAATACCAATGGTTTACGGACTTCTCTATTTTCGCTCGCCGGGGAAATCCGTGGGGAAAAAGCACGGAAAACCATAAAGGAACCGGTGCGGATTCCAATATATACCATGTTTCACCCCAAAATTCAACATATAGAAAAGCCCGTAATCCTGACTCCCCAGGATGCTGAATCGCTGCTTGGACCGCCTTGCTGCCGGCGCAGCGTTTCTTGGCGATCTGCCACC
>DJEF01000016.1:40521-40687 GCA_002431285.1 Ruminococcaceae bacterium UBA5905
AAGAAATCCCAACTTTGCCTTTTGGCTGGGTGTTACCTGCCAAAGGCAGCCGAAAAATCCGGATATTCTCTGTCTGCAATAGTACAAACTTTAGCCGTATCCACAGATACGGTTTCCGGCTATGATGTATTACCCGGCTCTGACTCCGCCATCGCTTCCATTTTCA
>DJEF01000031.1 GCA_002431285.1 Ruminococcaceae bacterium UBA5905
CGTGGTGGTCTTACCGGTGCCGGGACCGCCGGTGAGGATGAGGATTCCCTTTTCCACCGCCGCCAGCATGGCCTGCCGCTGCTGTTCCTCATAGGTGATGTGAAAATTCTTCTCCATCGCGTCGATGCGCAGGGTCAGGTCCTCCACGGAGGTCTGATCGTGGAAGCCGCACATCAGATGGATCCGCACGGCGATAAAACGCTCCGCCTCAAACATCCGGGGCAAAAACAGGAACGGCCGTCCCTCCAGTTCCTCCCGCCGCAGCTCCATAGACGCCACCATGCGGGACACCGCCGATTCCACCGTGTCCAGCGGCACATCCAACAGCTGCACCGCCGTAGGGATCACCTTATCCTCCGGCAGACAGGTGTGGCCGTTCCCCGTATTATGCCGCAGAACATACTGAATCCCCGCCTCCAGACGGTGGGGATCCAGCTTATCTCCCTGCAAAGTCATACACAGCTGATCCGCCCGCTCGAAGCCGATATACAGCCCCGGCGAACACAGAATATACGGATTCGCTTTGATCTTCGGCAAAGTCATGGCGCCGAATTTCTTCCAGCAGCGCAGCGCCTCGTTGGGGGTCAGACCGTAGGAGGCGAACGCCATCACCACCTCCCGCAATCCGAACTGGCTGCAGAAGCTCTCGCCCATCTCCCGGGCCCGTTTCAGAGATATCCCCTTGATCGAGGCCAGCTTTTCCGGCTCCTCCTCCAGTATGCGCAGAGCATCCGCTCCGAACCGATCCACGATATGCATCGCCGTGGAGGGGCCGATGCCCTTGATGGCGCCGGAGGACAGATACCGCAGAATGGTGGCGGCATCGGTGGGCAGACTGCTCTCATAGGCGGTAGCCTTAAACTGCCGTCCGAAATTCTTGTGCTCCACAAAGTTCCCCTGCAAACGCAGCATTTCTCCCACCTGCACCTGCGGGAACGTGCCCACCACCGTCTCCAGATCGGTGCCGGTATCCAGCTCCAGCACCGTCCAGCCATTCTCCTCGTTGCAGAATACGATGTGCTCCACCGTGCCGGTGAGCAGTTCTTCCTGTTTTTCTTCCTCCACGATGGGGCTCCTTTCCTACGATTCCGGTTTTTCCTCCGCGTCTGTCAGGTGGGTGACGATCCCGTACAACTCCTCTGCATCCACCGGTGTCACCGACGGAATCTGCTGCGCCAGCAGCCGGGCAATGCCCAATTCGTCGATATCGGATGCAGTGTCGGGCAGCAGCACATAGGTATGCGCCCCCTCGTTCCACGCCGCCTGCGCCTCCAGAGAACGCAGCAGCGGCTCCGACACACCGGACTTTCGGGGCACAGCGATCCTGTACAGGTCCACATCCTTACAGCGCCAAAACCACAGGCACAGCTGCCGTATCAGCTGCGCACATCCATACAGCGCCAGCAGCAGCAACAGCACCCAGGCAAACCATTCTGCCATTCCCATAAGCACCCTCCTTCTGACACGGCTCTGACTGGCCGCGTCATGCCATCCTATGCGGCGGAGGGTCGCCCGGTGCCAGTCCGCACCGGCAATTCCAAAGGAGCCGCGCCCGCTCCCCCCAGACGATGGGGGACAGCACGGTCATCCGGCGTTGAATCGACTGATGGACTGACGATACAGCAGCCGTCCCAGCGCACGGGCATTGAACGGGATCACGGGGTACAGGTACTTGCCGCCGGTAACGGTCTTCGTTGTGACCAGCACCAGCAGCATCACCGCCATGCCCGCCAGCAAACCCCAACCGCCGAACAGCCAGGTGAGGATCAAAAACAGCACCCGGAACAGCTTGAACGCATAGGCCAGCTCGTGGCTGGGCTGGGTGAAGGAGGCAATCGCCACAAACGCCATATAGGCCAGCAGCTCCGGCACAAACAGACCCGCCTGCACCGCGAATTCCCCAAATACCAGCGCCCCCACCAGACTGAGCGCATTGCTCAGCGACGTGGGCGTATTGAGGGAGGCCAGCTTGAGCGCGTCGATCAATATCTCCACCAAAATGAGCTGCACAATGAGGGCGATCCCGTTGGGTTCCTTGATCCGGATGAATTCCAGCGCCGGCGGGATCTTATCCGGATTCTGCATCAGCCAGTACCACACCGGCGTCAAAAACAGCGTCGCCATAAAGATCAGACCCCGCACCAGCCGCAGATAGGTGCCCACGATAGGCGGAAAACAATAATCGTTGGTGTCCTGAGAAAAAGCAAAAATGGAGGTGGGCAGGATCATCGCCGCCGGAGAGTTATCCACCAGCAGCACGATCTGCCCCTCAGCGATGCTGGCGGCGGCACAGTCCGGCCGCTCGGAATACCGCACCCGGGGGAAGGGATTATACCACTGCCCCCGCAGCAGACATTCCGCCAGGCTCTCCTGCCCCATGGTCAGGGTGGGAATGGTGATCTCCTGCAGGCGCTTACGCAGCCGTTTGAGATATTTCTGATCTACCCGTCCGTCCATATAACACAGGCACACATCCGTGGCGGACAGCTTGCCGACCGGGATCACCTCAAAGGTCAGGGACGGATCCCGCAACCGCCGACGAATGAGCGCAGTATTGAATACCAGCGTCTCCACCAGTCCGTCCCGGGAGCCCCGCATGACCCGGTCGCTCTCCGGCTCCTCCACGCCCCGCACGGGATAGGTGCGGCTGTCGATGAGCACCACCCGATCCAGGTCCTCTACCACCAGCGCCGTGGCCCCGGACAGCACCTGCACCGTCACCTGCTCCAGATCGGCGGTGCAATCCACCTCCACATAGGTGACAAACCGGGCGATAAACTGCTCGGCATCGTTGACACCCTCCACATCCTCCGGCGGCAGCTTGGAAAGAAACTCCAGCATCTTCTCCAGCACTTCATCCTTGGTAAAGCCGTCCACAAAATACAGCGTTCCCTGCCGACGTCCCACCGACACGGGACGGCTGAGCAGATCAAAGCTCTTGTCCACCCGCAGCTTTTCGTTGAGTCGCTGCACCGTTTCCTGATACGTCAAACCACACACTCCCTTATCCTCAGTCGATAGGGTTAGTATGGATAAAAAACTTCAAAATATAATCGTCGGCGTCGCGATACCGCAATAAGCCGTCCCGCATACTGCGCGGCGTTACGGCTCCGATCCGCCGGACAGCGCAATGATCCCCGCCAGACTGCCCCGCTCCCCGCCGGTCGCCCGGTGAGACCAGAACACATCCGGGTGGCAGCGGGTGCAGAGATCGGTCACGGTGATGTGTTCCGATCGCACCCCGGCCGCCAGCAATCCCCGACGGCACACCGCCCACAAGTCGATGTGGTATTTGCCGCCGCCGTTTTCCACATAGCAGTCGGAGGCGAAGTGGGGCGCTTTTTCAAACGCCTCCAGCACCGGTACATCCACCTCGAAACAACAGCGCCCGATGGAGGGTCCGATACCCACCAGAATATTCCCCGGCTCACAGCCGTAGTCAGCGTGCATCTTCTCCACCGTGACCCCGCCGATATTCCCGGCGGTGCCCCGCCAGCCGGAATGGCTGGTGGCCACCACCCGCTTCACGGGATCGGCAAAAAACAGCGGCACACAATCCGCATACTGGGTGCACAACGCCACGCCCGGCTCGTCGGTGATCATTCCGTCCACATCGGTATACCCGCGGGGACGGGTCACACCCCGTCCCCGATCGGCGGCGGTCACAGAGATCACGCAGGTCGTATGGGTCTGGGCGGATATGACCGTATCCTCCGCCCGCACCCCGACGGCAACGCAAAAGCGCCGAAAATTCTCCGTCACCGCCGCCGGGGAATCGCCGCGGGTAAAACTCAAATTCATGGAGCGCCAGATCCCCTCACTGACGCCCCCGAAACGGGTGGAAAACCCATGGCGCACGAAAGGAACGGCGTCCAGCGCCGGAAAAGTATAATACAGCAGCTCCCCCTCGGTATGCGCCGCCAGCGTGCGGCTGACGGGCGGGGTCAACGGGCATCCTTTCCGGCGGCATCCGCACAGGCCTGCAGAATGGCGTTGCACACCGTATCTCGTCCGAATTTGTCAACGATATGTCGGCGGATCGCCTGCCGGTCGTAGGTGGGAGCCTTATCCAGCATGGTCAGCATCGCCTGCGCCATGGCCTCCACATCGTCCACCGGCACCAGCAGCCCGGTTTCCGGCGTAATGATATCCTGGGGGCCGCCGCACATGGTCCCGATGGCCGGGCGTCCGCAGGCGGCGCACTCGTGCAGCACACAGGACAGCATCTCCGTCCGGGAGGAACACACGAAACAGTCGCAATCGTTCATAAAATCCACCACCTGCTCCCGGGGAATATTCCCCACCAGATGGCAGACCTCCTCCAGCCCCTCCTCACGGATGAGCCCCTGCAAATAGTCCCGCAATCCCCCCGCACCGGCAATACGCAGCCGCACCGGACGGTCGGTCAGCTGCCGCAAACGGGCAAAAGCACGGATCAGCGTATCGTGCCCCTTGATCGGACGCAGCTGCCCCATGGCGGCAAAGGTGAAGGGCGCGTCCGGATCCTCCTTATCCCGAATAAAAAACCGTCGCTCGTCCACAAAGTCCGGGATCAGCCGGGTATCCGCCTTATAGGGCTGCATGATCTCCATCAGTCTGGAGCCGACACAGGCATTGACCCCGGCCGCATCCATGACGGCATACAGCCGTTTCCGGGCGGCGCTGCCCTCCCCCTCCGTCACCACAAAGGAGGAATGCTCCATAAAGAACAGGGGCAGCTGATGACGGCGGCACAGGGTCACCGCTTCATAGCCCTGTAAAGACGACCGCAGATTCACCACATCCGGCCGTCCCCAGGTTTTTTCCAGCTGGCGGTACATCTTCTCCAGCATCCGGGTGCGCTGGAAACAGCGTCCCTTTTCCCAGCGTGGGGTCAGGTTGGGCTTGACCCAGATATAGGTCTCCACGCCGTTGACCACATCGTGCATCCGCTGGTTATCGGCGCGGCGAAAGCTGCCGCCCACCTCCGCATACAGCACCGCCACCCGATGGCCCCGGGCGGCCAGCTCCTCCGCCTGCTCCTTATAAAACGAACCCAACAGCGGCGCTTTCTTTGTCCCGTACCAGGAGGGGATCATCAGAATGTTCATCCGTATCTTCCTTTCATCGGATCGTGGATCCGGCTCATTTTACGGCAGCAGCACACCGCTCTCCGTCGGCGGCTCGCCCGTTTCCTTTCGGGAAAAGTATTCATCCAGCACCTGCCGCGCCACCTGCGACGCCGCCCCGGAGGTGCCCCGCTCCATCACCACCGCGATGGCGATCTCCGGATCGTCCGCCGGTGCATAGGCGATGAAGGTGCCGTGGTCGGAGGAATCCCGGATACCGGTCTGCGCCGTACCGGTCTTACAGGCGACGGTATAGGGGGTGGCGCTGAACAGCGCCGCCGCCGTGCCCGCCTTGCCCACGGCGATCATGCCGGCCTTCACCGAGGTCCTCGCCGCCTCGCTCCACTCCACGGTGGCCGCCACCTCCGGCTCGATGACCGTATCGGCATTGCTGTCAAAGCTGCGCAGCGATCCGATAAAGTGGGTCTTATACCGCACACCGTTATTGGCGATCATGGAAACGTATGCCGCCAGCTGGATCGGGGTATAGGAGCCCTTCTGGCCGATGGCCAGCTGCAGATAGTCGCCCGCCACCCAGGAGTCCCCGATGGACTGGAGGTATTCCGGCGTTTGCTGCACACCGGCGGACTCGCCGATCTCCACACCGGTCTTTTGCCCGAAGCCATACTTCGTCAGATAGCCGAACAGGCTGCTGCCCATCAGCCGCCCCACCTCATAAAAGTAATAGTTGCAGGATTTCTGAATGGCTCCGACCACATTCAGATTGCCGTGATGCCCCAGGCAGTTGGGCGTATAGCTGGGGGCATAATAGGTATAGGTACGCACGCAGTTGATATAGGTGGAGGGCGTGATCTTCCCCTCGGTGATGGCCGCCAGCGCCACACCGGGCTTAAAGGTGGAACCGCAGGGGAACGCACCGTACAGCGCCCGATTGAACAGCGGCTTATCCGGATCGGCGGACAGCGCCGTATAGTCCTCGGAATAGGTGGTCAGATCGTAGCTGGGCCAGGATGCGCAGACCTTCACGCCGTTGTTCTTCACATCCAGCACCACCACCGAGCCGCTCTTGATATCCTTGCCTTTTTTGACAGCCGCAGTAGCGCGCATCTGCAGAATCTTGTCATTCAGCGCCTCCTGCGCTTTCTGCTGCAGGCGGGAATCAATGGTGGTGATCACCGTCTGGCCCGGAACCGGTGCCTCCACCTCAGTTTTCGCCAGCACGGTGCCCTTGGAGCTTTTGGTCAGCGTGCGCTTGCCCGCCTTGCCCCGCAGGTAGTCCTCCGCCGCCGCTTCGATGCCGCTTTTACCCACGATATCATTGAAAGAATAGCCCTTTTCCTTCAGCTCCGCATATTCCTCCGCATAGATGGGGCCTACCGCGCCGATCACGTGGCAGGCCGTTGTACCGCTGACATACTCCCGCACCGCCACCGTTTCCACATCCACGCCGGGGTATTTATCGCTGTTCTCCATGAGCTTATACATGGTCTCGCTGGAAATATCGCTGGCAAAGGTATAGGGTGTGGTCACCCCGAAACCGGCCGCCGTCATGGCATAGCGAATACCCGCCAGCTGCCGCTGCTCGGTCTGGGAATAGGCCTTCAGCGCATAATCCCCCACCATCTGGGTCATGCAGTCCTCCGCCGTGGCGTAGGAAGCCATGTGCAGATAGCTCTTCATCCGGGCGATGCCGCTCTCCCGTTCCTCCAGAAAAGTATAGGGAGCCTCATCGGAAATGGGCATGGTATCGTTCCATGCCTCCCCCTGCTCCTGCAGCAAATGCACCAGCTCCAGCAGACAGTCATTCTCCTCTTTCTGCTTTTCCTCGCTGGTGCCGTGGGGGAAAAAGTTATAATCCAGCACCACCGCATAGCTGGTCCGGTTGGACACCAGCGGAATCTGGTTGCAATCCAGTATTTCCCCCCGGGAGGGAGAGATGGCGATGGTGGTCTTGGTGCTGGCATCCGCCAGCGATGCGTATTTATCCCCCTCCACGATCTGCACATAGAACAACCGCACGGAATACAGACCGAGCATCACCGCCATCGCCACGGCCAAAGCCAGCAGGCGGCGCAGACTGAGTCCGGCGGTCTCTTTAGGCGAACGCAGCATGGTCTGTCTCCTTTCCGTTCATCGTGTTCAGGCGCGGATGCTGCGGCGGATCAACCGCGCCAGCCCCAGCACCAGCCAGTACATCAGCGGTGTCAGCAGCACCGTATACAGACAATTGGGCAGATACACTCGGCACAGCACCGCAAATACCTGCTCCTTAAAAAACAGCACGTAACAAAACAGCCACTCCAGCAGCGCCTGTGCCAGACAGGCACCGGCGCACAGCAACAGCGCCGACAGCAGATTCGCCCGCAGCAGCCACTCCACCAGCAGTCCGGCGGCAAGCCCGAGCAGCATCAGGACCAATGCGTCAAAGCCAAACAGGCGGAAACTGTAAATGCCCCACAGCAGCCCAGACAGTGCGCCGATGATGGCGCCAGCCTGCGCGCCCTCGCACAGCGCTACACATACCACCAGCAGAATGATCGGCACCGGGCGCGCTCCCCACAGCGTCGGAAACAGATGGGGCGCATTCTGCATCAGCAGCACCGTCAGCGCCGCCAGTCCATACATGAGCAGCGACAGATAGTTTTTATGCCGGAAAAGGACGGGGATGCGTTTCATGTATATACAGCCCCCTTATTCCGCCGCCTGCTGCCCGTCGAAGGAGGTGATCACCATCACCTGCTTCACATCAAAAATGGAAGCAAAAGGCTTCACGGTGGCATCCAGCGTCATTCCGTCGGCGGCTCCCGTCACCGTCTGCACGGTGCCGATCTTCAGCCCGCCGGGATAGACGCCGCCGATACCGGAGGTGACCACATAATCGCCGATGGCCGCCCCGGAGGAACGCTCCAGCGTCGTCATACGGATGGTATCGCTCCGCGCCTGCACCACCGTGCTGCCGGCGGTATACGCCGTATCCCCGGTGCGGCTGATCTGCACCGACACCTTATTGGAGGGATCGAAGATGGTCCGCACCTTGGCATAGGTCAATCCCACCTCGTCGATCACGCCGATCAGGTTGCCGTCGGTAGTCACCACCGGGTCGTTCACCGTCACCCCGGAATTCTGCCCGGCGGAAATGGTAAAATTGCCGTAAAAGGCCGACGGATCGCGCCCGATCACCCGCCCGGTGGCAAAGGTATAGTCCGAATGTTCCTCGTGCAAGCCCAGAATCTCGCTATACCACTCGTTTTTCTGTTTCAGCGCGTCGTAATCCACTACCTTTTGCCGCAGCTCGGCGTTCTCCTTACGCAGCTGCTCCACTTCCGCGGACAGATTACCGCTGCCGGTGATGCGGCCGAACAGCCCGGAGACCCCGTCCGACACATAGGAGGCAAGGCTCTGCAGCGGCGTAACCACCGCCCCGGCAATGGTGGCCGGCAGCGTGGCCAACCCGCCGGAGGTGGCGCTGTAAATCATCATCCCTACAAAGAACAGCGCCAGCACCCCAACGATTTTTGCAAAAAAGCTCTTAAAAAAATTCTTCATACCGCTACCGGTCACTTCCCTTCGCCCGCATAAATGGCGCAAAAAACGGAAAAGCGGAAGACGCACGTCCTCCGCTATCCGCACACACACTCGTTCTTATCGGTGGTTGGAGCGGAAATTGCTGACCATGCCCAGATCCAGGCATTTCCCGGTGCCGTTCACCACGCAATCCAGCGGATCCTCCGCCACGTGCACCAGCATACCGGTCTCCCGGTTAATCAGCATATCCAGACCGCGCAGCAGCGCGCCGCCGCCGGTCAGCATGATCCCATTGTCGATGATATCGGCGCTCAACTCCGGGGGCGTGCGCTCCAGCGTGGATTTGATGGCATCCACAATAGAGCTGACCGGCTCGGACAGAGCCTCCCGCACCTCCTCGGCGCTGATGACGATATTCTTCGGCAGGCCGTCCACCAGATTGCGGCCCTTGACATCCATGGAGCCCTCGCCCTCATAGGGAAAAGCGCTGCCGATGAGAATCTTCAGATCCTCGGCGGTACGCTCGCCGATAAGGAGATTGTATTTCTTCTTTACATAGGAGATGATGGCCTCATCGAAATCATCACCGGCGATCCGCACCGACTGAGCGGTCACAATATCCCCCAGAGAAATGACCGCCACCTCGGAGGTGCCGCCGCCGATATCCACCACCATGCAGCCGGCCGCTTCCTCAACCCGCAGCCCGGCGCCGATGGCCGCCGCCATCGGCTCCTCAATCAGCTCCACCTCCCGGGCGCCTGCCGCACGGGCGGACTCATCCACCGCCCGGCGCTCCACCTCGGTGACGCCGGAGGGAATGCACACAATCAGCCGGGGACGGTTCAGAAAGGAGGATTTCAGCGCCCGCTTAATGAAATAGCGCAGCATCTGAGAGGTCACCTCAAAGTCGGCGATCACGCCGTCCTTGAGGGGACGCACCGCCGTGATCGAGCCGGGGGTACGACCGATCATGTCCTTCGCCTCGCTGCCGACCGCCAGCACCTCTTCCTTTTTCACATCCACAGCCACCACGGAAGGCTCCCGCATGACGATTCCTTTGCCCCGCATATATACCAGCGTATTCGCCGTACCTAAATCAATACCGATGTCCCGATTAAAAAACATATTCCGTTCATCCTTTCCTCTCCGAAATATCCTCCGACAGTTTAAGTCTGCACCGTCTGACGTCTTATTATATACCAGATGGAAAAAAATCTCAATACGAAATCGCAAAAATTTACAGTTTTTTCTCATCTGCCGCAAATTCCGACAGTGCCCGGACAGTTCTGCCCCCCGGCAGTCCCATCACGGTATAGAAATCTCCCCGGATACCCCGGACAAACCGCATCCCGTATCCCTGAATCCCGTAGGCCCCCGCCTTATCCATCGGCTCTCCGGTAGCCACATAGTCCGCCGCCTCCTGCCGGGTCATGGGGTAAAACTCCACCTCGGCTATATCGGTGAACCCGGTCTCCCGCTCCGGGTTTCCGGCGGTGTCCGCCACCATCAGCCACACGCCGGTCAGCACCCGATGAGTGCGCCCCTGCAACAGCAGCAGCATCTCCACCGCCTCCTCCGGCGAACGGGGCTTTCCCAGCACCCGGTCATCCACCGCCACCATGGTGTCCGATCCCAGTGTGATCTGCCCGGGATAAAGAGGCGCCACCTGCGCCGCCTTGCTGTGCGCCAATTCCCGCACCCGCTGCTCCGGCGGCAGTTCTACCGGGGCGAACTCCCGTGCAGCCGGATGCACCATAAACGGAACCCCCGCCAAAGTCAGAATCTCCTGCCGCCGGGGAGAGGCGGACGCCAATATAATCGGGTTCATATTTCCTCTGTTCCTTCCTCTGCCTGAATGACCGCCAGACACAGCGCCGCCAGATCCTCCAGCGTTTTCAGTTCTCCCGCCTGCCGCCGCAGAGCCGCTGCGCCCCGCAGCCCGGTCATATACCAGGCGGCATGCTTGCGCGCCTGCAACAGAGCGATATACTCGCCCTTTTCCGCCACCGTCTGCCGCACCTGCCCCATGAGCAGCGCCATGCGCCGGGACACCGGTGGATCGGGCAGCAGGGTGCCGTGCTCCAAATACGCCTGTATCTGGCTGAAGATCCAAGGGCGTCCCAGCGCCCCTCGTCCCACCATTATGTGGTCGCAGCCGGTCTCTTCATACAATGCCGCCGCCGAGCGGGCGTCGGTCACATCGCCGTTGCCGATGACCGGCACCTGCACCGCCCGCTTCACCTGCCGGATGATGTCCCAATCCACCGGCGGCGCATACATCTGATCCCGGGTGCGCCCATGGACGGCGATCGCATCTGCGCCGCCCGCCTCGCAGGCACGCGCCACCTCCACGGCGTTGACGTGCTGCGGATCGTAGCCTTTGCGGATCTTCACCGTCACCGGCACCGGAACCGCCTCTTTCACCGCCTGCACCAGGCGGCGGCAAAGCTCCGGCTCCCGCATCAGGGCGCTGCCGCAATGATTGCCTACGATCTTCGGCGCCGGACAGCCCATATTGAGGTCGATCCAATCCGGCCGATACTGCATCGCTCGCCGGGCAGCCTCCGCCAGAATCGCCGGATCGTCTCCGAACAGCTGCACCGCCGCCGGGCGCACATCCGGATCCAGAGCCAGCAACGCGTCGCTTTTGCGGTCACCGTAGGTCAGCCCCTTGGCACTGACCATCTCCCCCACGGTGAAAGACGCACCCATATCCCGGCACAGCCGCCGAAACGCCCGGTCGGTCACTCCCGCCATCGGCGCCAGCGCCGCATATCCCTCAATTTGTATGCTTCCGATCTTCAAAATCATTCATCCTACTCTGAAATCTATTGCATTTGTGCAAAAACGTGGTATACTGACTACGGTTATTTCGATCCAGCCAAGTATGTCAAGGGAGATACTGCCATGAACACTCGATCCTCTGCCATTCTCAGCTATCTGATCCTCGCCGGATGCGCCGTCCTGTCGGCGCTGAGCTACCACATCTTTGTGCTGCAAAACAGCTTCGCCCCCAGCGGGCTGAACGGTCTGGCCACCATGCTCCAATATGTCTGCGGCTTTCGCATCGGTTATCTCAATCTGATCGTGAACATTCCGCTGCTGGTCGTCGCCTATTTCCGGCTGAATCGGGCGTTTGCGCTGCGCACCGGCGTCTACACCATCGTGTTTTCCGCCGCTATCCTGCTGCTGGAAAAAGTGGACCTCTCCCGGTTCGCCTATGTGACCGACAACGGCACCAGCACCATTCTGGCCCCCGTCGCCGCCGGCGCCATCGGCGGGTTGCTGTCCGCCCTGACGCTGAAGCACGGCGGCTCCACCGGCGGCACCGACGTGGTGGCCGCCCTGGTGCGGAAGAAAAAGCCCTATCTCAATCTGGTGTGGATGATCTTTGCGCTGAATATCGTGGTGGCCGGCATCTCCTATTTCGTCTACGGCTACAAAATCGAGCCGGTGCTGCTGTGCATCATCTACTGCTTCATTATCGGGCGGTTCAGCGACCGGCTGCTGCAGGGCGGCAAGGAGGCGGTCAAATTCGAGGTCATCACCAATCAGGCAGAGGCGCTATCCCAGCGGCTCATCCACGACCTGCGCCACAGCGTCACCGTCGTCCCCGCCACCGGTATGTATTCCCATACCGGCAAGCAGGTGGTGCTGTGCGTGGTCAACAAGCATCAGGTGGTGGATTTTCAAAACATTCTGCGGGAATTCCCCGGCTCCTTCGCCTACATTTCCACCGTGCGGGAGACCATGGGCAACTTTAAGAAGATCCAATAAACGGGAATCGTCCCACAGCCCCCAAGTACATTTATGCGGCAGACCGCTCTCCAGCGGTCTGCCGCTGTTTTTTATTCCGCCGGAAACGCCCAGGTGCCGTCCCGGAAGATGGCCACGCTGCTGCCATCCTCCCGATAGCCGGTGACGGACAGATCCTCCGAGCCCACCATAAAGTCCACGTGGATGAGTGAATCGTTGATGCCCCGGGCGGTCAACTCCTCCTGCGACATCTCTGTGAAACCGTCCAGCACCTCGCCGAAGCCCTTGCCCACCGCCACGTGGCAGCAGGCATTCTCGTCGAACAGCGTGTTATAAAACAGCAGTCCGGAGCGGTTGATGGGCGACTCCTTAGGCACCAGTGCCAGCTCGCCCAGCATGGAAGCGCCCTCATCCATGGCGAACATCTTCCGGAGAATCTTCTCGCCGTTCTTAGCCGTGCAGCCGGATACCCGCCCGTCGGTGAAATCCACCGTAAAATCCTCGATCAGCTGTCCCGACCAGCTCAGCGGCTTGGTCGCCACCAGACGCCCGGAGCATTTGCCCCGCATGGGGCTGGTGAACACCTCTTCTGTGGGCATATTGGGCACATAGAACGCGCCGTTCTCGTGGTTCGTATCCCCGGCGCCGCCCCATTTTGCCCCCGGAATCAGCTCCACGGAAAAGTCCGTGCCGTTGGCGCTCTTGTATTCCAGACGGCGGAACTGCTGCCGGTTGAGCCACTCCGCCCGGGCGGTCATCTCCGCCGTGTGCTGCCGCCAGATCGCCACCGGATCGCCCTCCCGGTCCATATAGGTGCAGGCGAAGATCGCCTGCCACAGCCGTTCCACAGCCTCGTCCTCCGGCAGGTCGGGGAACACTTTTTTCGCCCATGCAGGGGACGCCGCCGCCACGATCAGCCACTGATGGCGGCCGTCGATGGCATCCCGGTATTTTTTCAGCACCTTGCCCCGCAGCTGCGCCACGGTGGACAGCACATCCGCCGGAATCCCCGCCAGCTCGTCCGGGTCGGCGGACTCAATGAATATGCGCACGGGCAGCTGCTCGGTCATTTCCGCTGCCCGCGCCTCCTCCCAAGGGCGCACGGCGCCCAGCGTCTCTACGGAAGCATACTGATAGTGCAGCCGAGACACCTCGCCGCACTCCCAGAACAGCTCCACCCGGGCGGCGCCCGCCCGATAGCATTCCTCCGTCACCGCTTTCACCAGCGGCACCTGATCCACACAGGCGGTTAGCCGCACCCACTGACCGGGCTGCACATTGGCGCCCACCTGCACCATCAGGCGGGCATACCGCTCCAAATCCGCTTGTTTCATCGCTGCTTCCTCCTTCATTGCACCTCGACGATATTTTGCAGCACCTGCACCATCGTATGCAGCGCCTCCACGGGAATCGCCTCGTAGATGCTATGGAAATTCACGCCGCCGGTAGGCAGATTCGGGCAGGGCAGCCCCTCATAGGACAGCCGCGCGCCGTCGGTGCCGCCCCGGATGGGCACCGCCACCGGGTTAAGCCCCGCCCGCCGCATGGCGTCCATCGCCCGGTCGATGATCTCCCGATGAGGCTCGATCTTCTCCCGCATATTGTAGTAGCTGTCCGTCACTGTCAGATCAAAGGTGCCGGCTCCATACTTATCGTTAAGATATGCCGCCAGCCGGGCGAGAAACGCCTTGCGCTGCTCGAATTTCTCCCGGTCGTGATCCCGGACGATCATATGCACCCGCGCCTCGGTTTCGTTGCCGGACACATCCGCCACATGGTAAAAGCCCTCACGCCCTTCGGTATGCGCCGGGGTTTCCGCCGGGGGCAGCAGAGAAATCCACTCCGCCGCATACAATACGGCGTTGCGCATCTTATTCTTGGCGGAGCCGGGGTGGGTATTCACCCCGTGGATCACCAGATCGGCGGCAGCGGCATTGAAGTTTTCATATTCAAACTCATCCACCTCGCCGCCATCCACCGTATAAGCGTAATCGGCGTCGAACCGGGCAAAATCGAAATGATCCGCCCCGCTGCCGATCTCCTCATCCGGAGTAAAGCACACGGAAATGCGCCCGTGGCGCCGCTCCGGGTGCGCCGTCAGTTCGGCGCAGGCGGCAACGATCTCCGCCACTCCCGCCTTATCGTCCGCCCCCAATAGGGTGGTGCCGTCGCTGACGATCATCTCCTTGCCGCGGAATTTATCCTCCAGCATCTGCGCATTGGTACCGTCATAGGTGATGATGCGGGGCTTGACGTTCTTACCGCTCACATCCGGAGAGGTATCCATATGAGCAATCAGCCCGATCTTAGGTGCATTCTCGCAGCCGGGAGTGGCGGGCAGATGCCCGTAGACATAGCCGTTTTCATCCATAGCGGCGTCGCTCAGCCCCACCGTCCGCAGATCCTCTGCCAGCCGCTGCCCCAGAATTTTCTGGCACGCTGTGGAAGGGCAGGTGCCGCTCTGCTCATCCGAGGTCGTCTCGTAGGTCACATAGTCCATAAACCGTTCGATCACTGTCATTTTGTTCACTCTCCTGTTCTATACCGTACCAGTATACCACGCACCGGGGCTTTACACAATCCCCCATAGCCGTTTTTTTTGCAAAAAGCAGCCCGGAACCTGCGTTCCGGGCTGTCTCCTCGCTTTACAGTACCTTATAGCCTTGGGCTTCCACCGCCGCTTTCAGCGTATCGTCCGCCACCTCGTGGGACAGGGTCACCACTGCCGTGCCGGTCTCGTGGCTGACCTGCGCTCCGGTCACGCCGTCCAGCGCCTCCAGCGCTCCCTTTACGTGCGCCTCGCAATGGCCGCACATCATGCCTTCGATCTTCAGTGTTTTTGTCATGGTCGATGTCTCCTTTACCGTTATTTGTTCGTGTTCGACCGGCGCGGTAACCGCACCGGGTTTGGAAAAGCGAAAGAAATTCAGCCGCAAAGCGTTAGTGACCACGCAGAAGCTGGACAGACTCATAGCCGCCGCGCCGAACATGGGATTCAGCTCCCAGCCCAGCCAGCCGGAGAACACTCCCGCCGCCAGCGGAATTCCGATGACATTGTAAATGAACGCCCAGAAGAGATTCTCCCGGATATTCCGCAGAGTCGCGCGGCTCAGCCGGATCGCCGCCGGTACGTCGCTGAGGCGGCTGTGCATCAGCACCACGTCCGCCGCATCCAGCGCCACATCCGCGCCCGCACCGATGGCGATACCGGTATCCGCCCGGGTCAGGGCCGGGGCATCGTTGATGCCGTCCCCCACCATGGCGGTGGCTCCCTGCCGACTCAGGGTGCGGATTGCCTCCTCCTTGCCGTCCGGCAGCACCCCGGCGATGACCTCATCCACGCCCGCCTGCCGTCCGATGGCCTCCGCCGTGCGCCGGTTATCGCCGGTGATCATTACCACCCGCAGGCCCAGCTGCTGCAATTCACGAATAGCAGCGGCGCTATCCTCCTTAATCACATCCGCCACGGCGATAACGCCCAGCAGCGCATCGCCCCGAGCGAAGAACAGCGGGGTTTTCCCCTCCTCCGCCAGCGCGGTCGCCTGTTGACGAATCTCGTCCGGAATCGTCACCCGTTGGGCGACAAACTCCTCCTTGCCTGCCAGCAGCGGCTGCCCCTGCCAAACGGCAGTCAATCCGTTCCCCGGCAGCACCTGAAATTCTTCCACCGACACCGGAGTCATACCCCGCTCCTGCGCCAGGCGGCAGATCGCCCCCGCCAGCGGGTGCTCACTTTTGGATTCCAGCCCATACGCTGCCGTCAGCAGCGTTTCCTCATCGACGATGCCGGCAAGAATATCCGTCACCACCGGCTCGCCCTTGGTGATCGTGCCGGTTTTATCCAGCGCCACAATACGGGTGCGCCCGGTCTGCTCCAGCGATGCCGCCGTCTTGAACAGCACCCCATGGCGCGCGCCCACGCCGCTGCCCACCATAATTGCCACCGGCGTCGCCAGCCCCAGCGCACAGGGGCAGCTGATCACCAGCACCGAAATTCCCCGCGCCAGCGCGTGACCGACGGTGGCACCGGTCAGCAGCCAAACAAGAAACGTCACCGCCGCGATGCCCATCACCGTGGGCACAAACACGCCGGATACCCGATCCGCCAATTTAGCGATGGGCGCTTTCGTCGCCGCCGCATCCTCCACCATCCGGATGATCTGGGACAGGGTGGTATCCTCGCCCACCCGGGTCGCCTGACACACCATATAGCCGGAGCGGTTGAGGGTCGCCGCCGATACCCGATCCCCCACGCCCTTATCCACCGGCAGGCTCTCGCCAGTGAGCGCCGCCTCATCCACAGCGCCGCTGCCCTCCAGCACCTCGCCGTCGGTGGGGATCGTCTCGCCGGAACGCACCACAAACCGATCGCCGGGTTTCACCTGCTCAATCGGCACCGTCTGCTCTCCCTGGTCGGTGAGCAGCACCGCCGTCTTGGGTTTCATCGCCAGCAGCCCCCGGAGCGCATCGGTGGTTTTCCCCTTGGAGCGCGCCTCCAGCATCTTTCCCACAGTAATCAGCGTCAGAATCATGGCGGCGGACTCGAAATACAGCCCGTGCATATATTCCATCACCGCTGCCATATCGCCCCGTACCTGCGCCGCCGACATAGCGAACAGCGCATAGGTGCTGTACACAAACGCCGCCGAGGCGCCCAACGCCACCAGGGTATCCATATTGGGCGAACGATGCCACAGCGCCTTAAAGCCACTGATGAAAAACCGCTGGTTGATCACCATGACAATGCCTGTCAGCAGCAGCTGCGCCAACCCCATCGCCACATGATCCTGCGCCAGAAAGCCCGGCAGCGGCCAGCCCCACATC
>DJEF01000028.1:0-3452 GCA_002431285.1 Ruminococcaceae bacterium UBA5905
CACAAATTTCAGCTTGCGGAAGGACGGCAGAATGAGGTTTTCCTCCAGCTCCTCGATCTCCCGAAAGGAGGTGACAGACTTGCACACCGCATAGTAGCTCATGAGCGCGATGCAGTCGTAGGTGCCCCCTGCGCCGTTGTGAAAGTTCTTTTTGCCCCCAAGATCGGTGCGCCAGTCCGAAAGGAATTCCGCATATTGCAGCTGTACCTGCTCCCAGACCGCCTCTCGCTTTTCTGCGGGATAGTGCAGGGCGATCTTCTTTTGAATCTCCTTTTTGCAGGGCCTGGAATACAGCACGTGGCAGGTACGATCGAATTTGACTGCTTCGTCCTTCATCGGCCCACCCCCTTCAGAAAGCCGCTCTTTGCATTTTCTTCGGTGTCGTCGGATTCATCGTAGGCATCGTACGGCGCCTGCGGGTCGTGCACCCTTTTCCGAAACGGCGAACAGAGTTTGTCTTTATGGGCGAAAGCAAACTCGAAATTATCCGTCCAACCGGTGTGCCCGGTGATGAACAGGGGGTGCGCGCCGATCTTTTTCAGTTTTGTCTCCAAGATGGCCAGCGATTTTACCGCCAGCTTGTTATTCTCCGCCAATGTGGAGATGAAGCTGTACCCGCCGTCCGCACCGAGCCACAGAGTGTCGCCGGTGAACAGATATTTGTCGTCGATCAGATAGACCATGTGCCCCCATGTATGCCCGGGAACAAGAAAGCATTTAATCTTGATGTCCCCGATGCGGAGCGTTTCGCCGTCACGGAGCAGCTGCTTGCGATTATGGATCGTGACCTGCGGCAGCTTGTAGAGGTGATAAATGACCTTGCGGCGCACCTCGCCGGTCAGATAGCGGTTTTCGACCTCGCCGATGTACAGCTTGGCTTTTTTGAACCACCCCGGACTGTCCGCCTCCACCGCCCCGACATGATCGGTATCCTGATGCGTGATGAGAATGTGGCGAACAGACTTCGGGTCGATGCCCAGCCACCCCATTTTCTCCGCGAGACGGTCGTAGTTATAGCCCGCGTCGATCATCACGGTCGTGTCCCCCTTGCGGTAGAAGAAGATGTTTGCCACCCACTCGCGCACACAGGCGACGTTTTCGTCGATCCATCCGGTGTTCAGCGGCTTAAAGATCTCCTTGCCGCGGTACATTTTGCTCATTTCTTTTTTCTGAAATTCGGTTGCCTTTTTGGACATTTCCGCTCCTCCTTCAGCTGTTTTCGGTCTGATTTGCCGGTGCGTGTATCAGAAACTCCATAGCCCGCCGATAAAACTCCCGGGGATGGAGCATCACCAGCTCCGCGTGATCCATCTTCGGGATGCCGCAGAGCTGTGCCCGCGGGTAATACGTCCGGATAAAGCGGATATTCCCGCGCCGCGCTTTCTTCTCCTCCTCGCCGTACCAATATGTCATGCGGCAGTCCGTTTTCACCGGTTCCGGCGGCAGTGCATAGTTGTTCGCCGACCAGAAGATGTTGCGGACGGTACGCTTTGAATAGGTCCTCAGATACGCCATTAACGCATCATACTCCTCTACGGGATCGCATCCCGGCAGCGTCCAGCGCTCCGGCGGGTAAGCAACCTCAAGAATTTTTCGACTTTTTGCAATCAGCCTGAACCCACAAAAATCCCGCAGACAGGCAAGGCGGCGTAAAAGCAGCGGCATTTGATACGGCGTAATGCCTGCATCAATGATGGCACGTTCGACCGGAATTTCCCCCAGTGCGAGCAAACGCGTCAGGCACGCGCCGCCCAGCGAGCAACCGTAAGCCGCGTCCAGACGGTCGATGCCGTGTCGCCGCAGCCAGTCGGTCACCTGGTCCACCGTTGTCTCCACAGAGACAAAATCCTCTCCCGTTTCGCCGTGACCGTCATAGACGATCTGCAGCACATGGTAATCCCGCGCCAGCAGACCAACCGAGTCGGCGAACGCCCACTCCGGCTCTGCCGTACAGGGCAAAAACAGCAGCGCCTTTTCGTGTTCTGTTCCGTATTCCAAAACTCTCATGTCATCAGCTCCCTACGGCTCTTTGCAGCTTTATTCTTCCGGATTACGCTCTGTCATCGCGCCAAAGTGTGCCGGTGCGCCGCCTGAACTTCTTGTAAAAACGCTTCCGGATGCTCACCGGCAAGGCCGCCATGACCCAGATTCGTAAAGATCTTTGTTTCAAACGGATATCCGGTTTTCTTCAAAACCTCAAGCCCTGCCGACAGCTTTTTGTCCACCTTGCCCCTGATCCCGTACCAGAGGAACATATCGGTTCTTTCAAACAGGGAATAGTCGGTCTTTTTGCCGATCAGATCGTAGTCCTGGTTCTTCCAACTGCGCCATGTCGCCTTGCCGTAAAGGATACGGTCGGCTTCTTCAATCGTCCGCCCGGAGACCTTCGCAAGGAACCTCTTCCTTTTTGGTCCCGGATGTCCCATGATCGTATAAAACAAGCCCGTGAAGAAGAAACAATAAATATCCTTGCCCCACCGGCTCTTGATGTTGGGATAATCCCGCAGCCCCATACCGTCGGCGATCGTTGTTGTAATCGCCAGACGCTCATCGGCGAGGACTTCCATCAGCACACGGCATCCGTAGGAAATACCGTAGAGAATGTCGATCCTGCCGCAGTAATGCGCCACGATGTAATCGCCGAGCCGTTTTGCCTCATCCATTGGCGATACAAACTCCGTTTCCGGCTCGTCCGGGTTGAAACCATCGTAAGCAACAAGCACCACATGGTAGACCTTCGCCACCTCTTTCGCTGTCGGCAGCATACCGAGATAGCTTGTGCCGCCGCCGTGAAGCATGACCATAAGTTCCGGGTTCTCCGTGCCGAATTCAAAGTATTTCATAGCCTTGTTCCAATCTCATTTCTTCAGAATCTCCGTGATCCTGGCAAAGTCCTCCCGCGCCTCTTTGAAGTACGGCAGCATACAGTAGCAATGGACCATCTTCGGGCGGGCAAACGCGGTATACGGGACGTCCGCCCGCTTACAGGCTTCTTCAAAATCCGGCAGAGCGCCGTAGAGAACTTCATCGGCCGAATAGAAGAAGTGTATATCGCCCACACCGGAGAAATCGCCGCGAGAGCCGGAGATCATATAGTCCGGCACATCCTCCCGCCCGTGGCGCATGAACCTTTCGACCGTCACCATAAAGGCGTAGTCGATGGCAACATCTCTCTCGTTCAGCGCCTGCATCCGGGACCTTTCGGCATCGTTCCACGGCACCTCCCCCGGCGAGACGGCAACAATGTGCCGCGGCTGCGGCAGCGGCTCGGGCTGCGCATTGTTGTGCGCCGCAATGCCCAGCGCCAGTGCGCCGCCGGAGGAAAAGCCGCAGGTGCTGACATTTCCGCCGCCGTAAAGGTCGATCATCCGACGGTAGCACGCATAGACCATATCATAGGTTTCGGTGATACAATGCTCCATACAGAGCGGGTAGAACGGAAACCACACGTC
>DJEF01000028.1:3549-5239 GCA_002431285.1 Ruminococcaceae bacterium UBA5905
GTCGGGGCCGATGACCATGCCGCCGCCGAAAAAGTAGAGGATCGCACGCTCTGACGGCTTTTCGTTTTCACGGACGATCAGACACGGAAAGCCGTTCACATCAATCGTCTCATAATACGCCTTGCGGTCGGTGGGCGTAAACACGCCCCGATGGCGGTTCTGCTTTTCGATGACTTTTGCGATTTCGTCCTCCGGCAGACCGAACGCCTTTTTCGCACCGACTGCCTTGTAGGCCCCCCGCAGCAGAGACGCAAACACGCTGATCCTCCCGCCGTTGCCGAGACACACGCAGTCCCTCTTTTCCTCAACCATATCCGTTCGCCTCTCCTTTTTCGCTTGCCTGCCCGCCCAGACGGCGTTCACCAGCATCCAAAGACACAGCGCCGCGTTGCCGGAGCCCTGGCTTAACACAAAATCCCAAGTGGAAATTTCCGCGCCGAACGCCTGCCGGATATCCGGGATCAATACAAAAACGATCTGAAAGACGATCATATGGAGCGCAAACATCCATCGTGGCAGAACGGTCTTTTGGGTCAGCACCGCAAAGGCGCTTGCGAGGATCAGTAGAACCATTCCCGCATAAGCAAAATACATCGCGGGCATAAGCCGATCGTACTGCGCCTGTATCAGCGCCGTCGTTTCTTCCCGTCCGAGCAGCGGGGAGAGCGTGCTCGTCCAGTCGGCCAGGCTGCCGATAAACAGGTGCAGCGCCCCAGCCGTGGCTATGTAGATCACGCCGCCTGCGAGAACAGCCAGGCGGGTCCTGCGATATTGCGGCAATATTTGTCGATAGGACACGCGCACGGTGAAAAAGCCCAGCGCCATACCGGGAAGTCCCGCCGCGATCAGCAACGGCAGCCGCCACGGCTCCCATGACCCGCTCAGATAGGTCTCCCGCATAAACAGTCCGCTGTCGCCTTGACTTGCCGGAATCACGCTCAGGCAAAGATCGCCGACCAGCATCAGGAATGCCCCGAGCGCCCCGAGCAGGGCGTCCCTTTTGTATTGCTTCAAACCGCTACCATACATCCGCAGCCATCCTCCGTTTTTCGTCGGTTAGAATATGCTAACCGACGTGCTTTTGAAAAGCTGCCTTGCGGCAGCTTCCGCTTTTTTATGAAAACAGTTCCGCGCAGGCGCCATGCACCAGTAAATCCAGCACCTGCGGATACAGCGAACCAATTTGCTCCTTATGGGAGATCGTCAGGATCAGCCCCCGCACCGTGGCGGTTGCCAGTTCCGCCCCGCCTTTCGGGCTGAGCGCATTGGCCTCGAGCAAGGCCCGGATGTGGGTCTCGTCGTCGTGATAGTGCTCCGCTTTGATGTTCTCGGGGAGTCTTTGCAGGAGCGAGGCCACATCATTTTCGATAAAGGTCATCACGCCGGTGTCCGCCATACGTCCGCAAACGGCGAGGAGCGCTTTCGCCGCCCGCTCCGCCGGCGGCAAATCGCCGTTTTCTTGCAGCGCCCGGTCGGCGACCGCATAGAGCTCGGCATGAATATCTTCCAGAACCGCAAAAAACAGCAGCTCTTTGGAATCAAAAAATCTATAAAACGACCCCTTGGAAATACCCACCGCCTGCGTCAGCTGATCAACGGAGGTTTTTCGCATCCCCCATGTGCCCGCGCAACGGCGAGTCTCCCTGAGCAGCGCCTTGCGAATCTGTTCGGTTTCAAAATCGGAAAAAGC
>DJEF01000028.1:5278-19259 GCA_002431285.1 Ruminococcaceae bacterium UBA5905
ACATCCGGTCATATCATAGCATATCGAGACACGTTACGCAATAGAAAAATCAAATTTTCCCCGCAATATTCGGGAAAGTGAAAAGGAGCAGCCCAGCCGCTCCTTTTCGATCAGTATTTTCACGACATCCCGCGCGGTCTGCTGCAATCTGTCAAAAACTCCGCGACCGCGCGGTTAAAGGCTGCCGGCTGCCGATTGGCAATGAAATGATCTCCTTTGATAAAAACTAATCTTGCATCCGGTATCCCTGCCGCGATCTGTCTTGTGTGTGCCTCCCGTATCATATCTCTTGTGCCGCCGATCACAAGCGTCGGGGCCGTGATTTTCGACAGCTCGCAGGGGTCGATGTTCGGTTCATTCACCATCAGACCGAGCATTTCGGCATGGGCCTTGGCCTGCGATGATTTCGCGGCAAAGTGACTGGCGATCTTATACCCGATCTCAACGGGGAGCTGCGTTGTCCGTTTCACTCCGCTTGCATTCAGATTTCCGCCGTTTAGGATCAGCGCCTTTACCATATCGGAATGCTTCGCGGCAAACCTCATCGCAATATTGGCCCCGTCCGAGAACCCCAGGAGCATGGCCTGTGTAATCTGCCGCGACCGCATAAAATCGTATAGATCGCAGGAAAACTGTTCGATGGTGAACGGCGCGCTGCCTCGCGGCGATCGGCCGTGCCCTCTGGTATCTAGAGCTATCACCCGATATTCGTTTTGAAAGTATGCCATCTGATTTTGGAAGTAGGAGCCGTCTTCGCCGTTTCCGTGCAGAAATATAAACGGTTCACCGGCTCCTCTTTCCCGATAATACAGTTCTATATCCATCTTTTGTCCTCAGCATCCGACGGTTCCGCCAAATAAAATAAGCGGGGGCAGGATACGATCATCCTGCCCCCAGTTTCCGCCCGACCCTTCACCACAATGAGCAAAGCGGCCGGGCTGTCGGTCTCCCGTCGTTTTTCAATACGCCTGTATGCGGGGCGTCAAGGTGTCGAATCCGTTCGACCCTTACTTGAGCGCCTCGGCCACCGCCACAGCGCAGGCAACCGTCGCACCGACCATGGGGTTATTACCCATACCGATGAGACCCATCATCTCCACGTGCGCCGGCACGGAGGAAGAACCCGCAAACTGCGCGTCGCCGTGCATACGGCCCATGGAGTCGGTCAGACCATAGGAAGCCGGGCCGGCCGCCACATTGTCCGGGTGCAGGGTACGACCCGTGCCGCCGCCGGAAGCCACGGAGAAATACTTCTTGCCGTTCTCGATGGCCCATTTCTTGTAGGTGCCGGCCACCAGATGCTGGAACCGGGTGGGGTTGGTGGAGTTACCGGTGATGGACACCTCCACGCCCTCTTTCTGCATGATGGCGACGCCCTCCTGCACATCGTTGGCGCCGTAGCACTTCACCAGCGCACGCTCACCGTCGGAGAAAGCCTTCTCCCGCACCACCTTCAGCTCGCCGCTGAAGAAATCGTAATCGGTCTCCACATAGGTGAAGCCGTTGATCCGGCTGATGATATAGGCCGCATCCTTGCCCAGACCGTTGAGGATGACCCGCAGCGGCACCTTACGCACCTTATTGGCGGTGCGGGCGATACCGATGGCGCCCTCCGCCGCAGCGAAGGATTCGTGACCGGCCAGGAACGCAAAGCAGGTGGTCTCATCGCTGAGCAGCATTTTGCCCAGATTGCCGTGGCCCAGACCCACCTTACGATGCTCTGCCACAGAGCCGGGCACACAGAAAGCCTGCAGCCCCTCGCCGATCACGGCGGAGGCATCGGCGGCATTCTTCACGCCGCGCTTGAGCGCCAGAGCCACGCCCATGGTGTAGGCCCACACGGCGTTCTCGAAAGCGATGGGCTGCACGCCCTTCACGATCGCATCCACATCAATGCCTTTGGACAGGCACAGATCCCGGCAGGCCTCCAAAGAACCAAGATCGTTCTCCGCCAGGAATTTTTCGATTCCGGCCATGCGGCGGTCTTTGCCTTCAAACATTACTTCGTTTGCCATCTGTCCGTCCTCCTTCTTATTCTTCACGAGGGTCAATATACTTGGCAGCGCCGTCGAAGCGCCCGTACTGACCGATGTTCTTTTCGTAAGCCTCGTTGGGGGTCATGCCGTGGCGGATCGCCTCCAGCATTTTGCCCAGACGGACGAACTGATAGCCGATGACCTCGCCCTCTTCATCCAGAGCCAGCTTGGTCACATAGCCCTCGGCCATCTCCAGATAGCGCACGCCCTTCGCCTTGGTGGAATACATGGTGCCGATCTGACTGCGCAGGCCCTTGCCCAGATCCTCCAGACCGCCGCCGATGGCCAGACCGTCCTCAGAGAATGCCGACTGGCTGCGGCCGTATACGATCTGCAGGAACAGCTCACGCATGGCCACATTGATGGCATCGCACACCAGGTCGGTGTTCAGGCACTCCAGCAGCGTCTTGCCGGGCAGAATCTCCGCCGCCATAGCCGCCGAATGGGTCATACCGGAGCAGCCGACGGTTTCCACCAGCGCTTCTTCCACAATACCTTTTTTGATGTTCAGGGTGAGCTTGCAGGTGCCCTGCTGCGGAGCGCACCAGCCCACGCCATGGGTCAAACCGGAGATGTCGGTGATCTCCTTCGCCTTGACCCACTGTCCCTCTTCGGGGATGGGAGCCGGGCCGTGATGGGGGCCCTTTTTCACTATGCACATGTTTTCCACTTCACGGGAATAGTTCATATTGGTACTCCTTTCGGTTTTTAGTGTACGCATCCGAGGACGCATTGCCGTACAGATTCTATTATACCCGCCTTTCCGCCCATTTTCAACCCCTTTCTGTGATATTTTTAACAGCAGAGCGGGGAATTTTTCGTGCGAAACGCAAAATTGTACCGGCCCCGGCTCTCAGGGTCCGGTCGGGGCGGGCAGCCCGCGGAGAATTGCGGCCACGGCCGATGCCGTCACGCTGCCCCCGGCGAAGGCCACAGCGCTGCCCGTGGCCACCGCCAGCCGCAGCGCCTTGGGCAACGGCTCCCCCCGGGAAACCGCCGCCAGAAATCCGGCGACCATACTGTCTCCGGCGCTGACGGCGCACCGCACCGCGCCCCGGGGGGCGGGCTGATACCACACGCCCGCAGCCGTTACCAGTAGCGCGCCCTCACCGCCCAGGGAGACCAGCACACGTTCCGCACCCTGCCGCCGTACCTCCTGCGCTGCCCGCACTATCTGCGACGGCGTGGACAGCGACTGCCCCACCAGCTGGGACAACTCCGCCCGGTTGGGCTTGATGAGGAACGGACGGTGCGCCAGCGCCAGCCGCAGGGGCTCGTCCACGGTATCCACCACCGTTTGCACTCCGGCCGGTGCGGCTGCCAGCAAGCGGGCATAGCTGTCCGCTCCCATACCGGGCGCCAGACTGCCGCACAAACACAGGGTATCGCCCGCCCGCAGACGGCTCACCCGCTCCGCCAGCGCGTCAAACTCCTCTCCCGGCACCGGCGCGCCGGGCGCATTGATTTCTGTCTCCTCGGCGGCGGACAGCTTGACATTGATGCGGGTGCGCCCCCCGGGCAGCCGAATCCACTCGGTGGGGAACGGCTCCGCTCCCAGCATAGCTTCCAGCATGGCTCCCGTATCCCCGGCGCTGAAACTCACCGCCCGGGTCTCTACGCCGAATGCCGCCAGCATCCGGGACACATTCAGCCCCTTGCCGCCGGCGCGCAGATTTGTCTCCTCCGCCCGGTTGGTTTCTCCCGGCCGCAGAGCAGGGGCCGTCATGAGATAATCCAGCGCCGGATTACAGGTGACCGTCAGAATCATATGCTCACTCCTTTTCCGCCCGGACGATGGTGCCGCCGCCCAGCACCTCGTCCCCGGCATAGAACACCACCGCCTGCCCCGGCGTGATGGCACGCTGGGGCTGGTCGAACACCACCCGCACTCGGCCATCCTCCAGCGGCACCAGTGACGCCGCCGCCTCCCGGGCAGAATAGCGGGTACGCGCCGCCGCCCGCACCGGAGCGGCGGGGGCATCGCCGCTGATCCAGTTCACATCCTCCGCCAGCAGCGCCGGGCTGTACAGCGCCGTCTCCGGCGCCAGCACCACCCGATTCTGCGCCATGTCCTTTTCCAGCACATACAGGGGCGCGGGCAGCGCCAGCCCCAGCCCCTTGCGCTGTCCGACGGTATAGCCAATCAGCCCCTTATGCCGCCCCAGCACCTGTCCCGCCGTATCCACGAAATCTCCGGCGGTATAGTCCCGTCCGGTGCGCTGGCGGATGAAATCGGCGTATTTGCCGTCCTCCACAAAGCAAATGTCCTGGCTGTCGTGCTTGCGGGCGTTATAAAACCCGTGGGCCTCGGCGTATTGCCGCGCCGCCTCCTTGCTTTCCACCTCGCCCAGGGGAAACCGGGTATGCGCCAGCTGCTCCTGGGTGAGAAAATACAGCACATAGCTCTGATCCTTGGGCAAAAAACGGGCTTTTTTCAGCTTCCATTTGCCGGTGGCGGCGTCCTGCTCCACCCGGGCATAATGCCCGGTGGCGATGGTATCGTAACCCAACAGCTTGCCCTGCTCATACAGACGGGCGAACTTCATATAGCGATTGCAGTCGATGCAGGGATTGGGGGTATAGCCCTTTTCATAGGCATCCACAAACCGGTCGATAACCTGCGCGGAAAACTCCTGTGTATAGTTGAATACATAGAATTTCATGCCCAGCGAGTATGCCACCTGCCGGGCATCCTCGGCGTCCTCCTGGGTGCAGCACGCCTTTTCCCGGCGCACCTGAGCCTCGCTCTCGTGCAGCTTCATGGTCACGCCGATGCAGTCGTAGCCCTGCTCCTGCATCATCGCCGCCGCCACGGAGCTGTCCACCCCGCCGCTCATGGCGATCAGCGCTCTTTTATTCATTGGACGCCGCCTCCTTTCTCAGCCATTGCAGCAGCCCGTCGTTTTCCCGGCGGGCAAGTCCCGCCGCCACCCGCTGCCGCTGCGCCGGGGTCAGCTCCGCCAGCAGCACCGCCGGCGGCTGCCCGAATTGTCGATACAGCTGCCGCGCCGCCGTCTCCGGAGTGACCGTCTCCGTCTGCGCCAGCCGCAGCAAAGTCTCGCACACCCGCTCCGGGCGGTTCTGCCGATACGGGTTCATATTGTCCCACCGTGGCGGATAATATCCGCCGTTTTCGCCCGGGTCACCCGGACAAGGTCCGCCGGGGCGAGAAAAATCTGCGCCCCGATACGCCCGCCGCTGATGATGACCTCATCGTATTGTAATACGCTCTCGTGGATGACGGTGGGGAACGCCTTTTTCATCCCGATAGGGGTGCAGCCGCCCCGGATATAGCCGGTGAGAGACAGCAGCTCTTTCACATGGATCAGCTCCACCGCCTTTTCGCCCACCGCCCGGGCGGCGGCCTTCAGGTCTACCTCCTCGGCGATGGGCACCACAAACACATAGTGTCCGCCGCTTTTCCCCACCGCCACCAGCGTCTTAAAACTGCGCTCATAGGGCTGCCCCAGCTGATCTGCCACCTGCACCCCGTCCACAAATTCCGGACAATCGTACAGATTCACCGTATGGGGAATTTTCTGTTGCTCCAGCAGCCGCATGGCGTTGGTTTTCTGCTCCTTAGCCATCGGTTTTTGCCTCCTTCATGGCATCCAGTGCCTGACGCAGGGTGTCCAGAGAATCCCCGCCGCCTTTCGTCTCGATTTTCACCGCGTAATAGGGCTTACCGGCGGCGCTGATGAGCACCCGCCCGGGCAGCGCCGCCGTCAACCGTACCCCCGCCGCCATATCCAGCGTTCGGGGATACAGATACAGGGTGCCGCCCTGCTCCCGAATCTCCCTGATGCCGCAGGCGGCGGCGGTATTGCGCAGCAGCGCCACGTCGATCAGTCCCTGCACCGCCGTCGGCGGCTCCCCGAACCGGTCGATCAGCTCGTCATAGACGTCCATGGAATCCTCGTCCGTGCGGATATCTGCGATCCGGCGGTAAATCTCCAGCCGCTGGGCGTTGTCGCCGATATAATTCTCCGGGATATGCGCCGACACAGGCAGATCCACCAGACAATCCACCTGCGCCGCGGCAGGTTGTCCTTTTTCTTCCTCTACCGCCTCGGACAGCAGCTTGAGGTACATATCGTAGCCCACCGCCTCCATATGGCCGTGCTGCTGAGCGCCCAGGAGGTTACCGGCGCCCCGAATTTCCATATCCCGCATGGCAATCTTGAACCCGGCGCCGAATTCGGTGAATTCCCGCATCGCCTCCAGCCGCTTTTCCGCCACATCGGACAATTCCTTGCCCCGGGTAAAGGTGAGATAGGCATACGCCCGACGGGAGGAACGCCCCACCCGTCCCCGCAGCTGATGCAGCTGGGACAGACCGTAGCGGTCGGCATTTTCGATGATGAGGGTGTTGACATTGGGAATATCCACACCGGTCTCGATGATGGTGGTGCAGACCAGCACATCCACCTCATGTTCCAGCACCTGCCGCCAGATTTCCGACAGCTCCTCCTCGCTCATACGGCCGTGCGCCACCG
Organism: Ruminococcaceae bacterium UBA5905; assembly: GCA_002431285.1. Lineage (GTDB taxonomy): Bacteria > Bacillota > Clostridia > Oscillospirales > Acutalibacteraceae > UBA5905. The sequence goes on from DJEF01000028.1 coordinate 11,811, forward strand.
CCAGCCGCGCCTCCGGCACCCGGGCATGAATCGCCGCCGCGCACATATCAATGTTGTCGATGCGATTGTGGAGATAATACACCTGTCCGTCCCGGCGCAGCTCCCGCCGGATGGCGTCCGCAATGACCCCGGCATCCTGCTCCAGCACATAGGTCTGCACCGGGCGGCGATCCTGGGGGGCTTCTTCAATGACCGACATATCCCGAATGCCGCTCATGGCCATATTCAGGGTGCGGGGAATGGGGGTAGCGGACAGGGTCAGCACATCCACATTGGGGGTCAGCTCCTTGATACGCTCCTTTTGGCTGACGCCGAACCGCTGCTCCTCGTCCACGATGAACAGCCCCAGATCGTGAAACTGCACATCCGCCGACAGCAGCCGGTGGGTGCCCACCACGATATCCACCTCGCCGCTTTTCAGCTTGCGCACCGTTTCCGCCTGCTGCCTGGCGGTGCGGAACCGGGAGAGCATCTCCACGTGCACCGGGAATCCCTCAAACCGCTTGAGGATGGTGTTGTAATGCTGAAACGCCAGAATGGTAGTGGGCACCAGCAGAGCGCACTGCTTTCCCTCGGTGACGCATTTGAACGCCGCCCGCAGCGCCACCTCGGTCTTGCCGAAGCCCACATCGCCGCACAGCAGCCGGTCCATGGGGATGGGGCGCTCCATATCGGATTTGATCTCGTCGATACAGCGCAGCTGATCCTCCGTTTCGGCATATTCGAAATGCCGTTCAAAGTCGTACTGCCACTCCTCATCGGGGCCGAACGCATAGCCCGGCGACGCCATCCGCTTGCCGTACAGGGCGATGAGCTGGCGGGCAATATCCTTGACCGCCGAGCGCACCCGGGTCTTGGCTTTTTGCCATTCCTGCCCGCCCAGCCGATGGAGCTTGACGGTGGCGTCCTCCTTGGTGCCAATATATTTGCTCACCAGATCCAGCTGGGTCACCGGCACATACAGGGTGTCCCCCTTGGCGTATTCCAGCTTGATATAGTCCTTGACGACCCCCTGTACCTCCACCTGGTGGACGCCCTGATAGACGCCGATGCCGTGGGCGGAATGCACCACATAGTCGCCCACCTGCAATTCCGACAGGCTGTGAATATCCAGCCCCTTGTTCTGTTTGCGGCGGCGGGCGCGTTTCGCCGCCGCCACCCGGCCGTGGGTGATCACCGCCAGCGCCGCATCCGGCAGCTCCAGCCCCGCAGACAAGCCTCCGGTGGTCACCAGCACCTGCCCCTTCACCGGTCTCTCCGGCGCCTTGGCATAAATGGCGGGGATACCGGCTTTTTGCAGATTCTCCGCCAGCACCTGCGCCGCCTTTTCCTCGCCCCCCGCCAGCACAACACACGCCAGCTTGCGATCCAGGCAATCCCGCAGGTCCTCCGCCAGCAGATCCACCCGCCCCGACCACACCGGCAGCTGCCGGGCGTTGACGGAATAGATGGCGGCGGGGCGTATATCCCCCTGCGCCCGGGCAAAGGCATCCAGCAGCAGACCGCTGCCCTGTTCGAGCCGCCGTACCACATCGTTCCACTCCAGCAGATGAGTGGTCAGCTCCCGACAGAGATGTCCCTCCGCCAGCAGCGATTCCACATCCTGCTCCAACTGCCAGTGGGTGGTGCGCACCCGCTCCTTCAGCTTGGCGGGCTCACTGGCGACCAGCAGCGCATCCCGCAGATAGTCGAACAACGTCGCCGGGGTATAGAGCAATGAAATATACGGATCCATAGAGGCGGGCTGTATCCCGCCCCGCAGCCGATCAGCATCCGCCAGCAGATTTTTCTTCACCTCCGCCGCCATGCGCCCCCGCTGGGCGCCCGCCAGCTCCGTGATCCGGGCGGCCAGCGCCGCCGGATCGTCGCAGGCGATCTCCGCCGCCGGCGGGATTGCCACCGCCTCCAGCGACTCGGTGCGCCGCTGGGACAGCAGATCAAAGGCGGCGATGGTATCCACCGTGTCGCCCCACAGCTCGATGCGCACAGGGGCGGCGCTGTCCGCCGGGTACACATCCACGATGCCGCCCCGCACCGCGAATTGTCCGGCGCCCTCGATCTGGGCGCAGCGCTCATAGCCCGCCGCAGACAGTGCGGCAGGCAGATCCGCCACCGGCAGCACCGCCCCGGCGGTCAGCTCCAGCGTCCGGGACAGCAGCGTATCCGGCGGGATGGTGTATTGAATCGCCGCCTCCACGCAGGCGACCGCCGCGTCATAGTTGCCCTCCGCCAGCGTAGCCAGCGTGCCCAGCCGCATCTGCTCATATTCCCGTGAGGCGCTCTCCGTGGGGCGCAGGGTGATTTCCCGGGCGGGCAGGTATTCCACCCGCAGCCCCAGCGCCCGCAGATCCTCCACCATCCGGGCAGCCTCCGCCTCGTCCGCCGTCAGCACCGCCACCCGGCGTTTCAGGCTCTGCCGCAGCCCGGCGGCGAACACCGCCTTATGGATATGCGCCAGCCCGATCACCGACACGGCTCCGTGACCTGCCCGCAGATCGGCGCACACATTTTTATAGACCGGCAGCGCCGCCAGTCCGGCATCCCAAAAGCTCATACAGTTCTCCCGATTATTTTTAGTGCGAATAGCGGTTCATCGCCTGGTCGATATGACCGGCGACGATCAACTGTGCCGCCCCCGCCGCTTTTTCGTAAGCCTCCTCCATCACCGGCTGCTCCTCGGGCTTAAACCGGGACAGCACCCAATCCGCCATATCGTAGGCGGGGTGCGGCTTCGCCCCCACTCCGATGCGCACCCGGGGGAAGGCGTCGGTGCCGATGCAGCCGATGATGCTGCGCAGCCCCTTCTGCCCGCCGTCGCTGCCGCCGCGGCGCACCCGCACCGCCCCCAGGGGCAGCGCCACATCGTCGCTGAATACCAGCAGCTGCTCCGGCGTCAGCTTATAAAAGCGCATCGCCGCCTGCACCGCCTCACCGCTCAGATTCATAAAGGTCTGGGGAAACAGCAGCAGCACCCGCCGTCCGTCGATCTCGCCGACGCCGGTGAGCGCCTTACACTGCTTTTTGTTCAGCTCCGTGTGCAACTCCTTTGCCAGCGCCTGCAGCGCCCCGTAGCCGGCGTTGTGCCGGGTATTCTCATAGGCCATACCGGGGTTCCCCAATCCTACGATCAGAAAATCCACCCCGCCGGTGCGTTGAAACAGCATCCGACCCCACTTCCTTTCCCAATACATCATCGTTGTATTATAACAAATTCCAGGCTTCTGTGCAAGCCCTTTGTCCGGATAAAACCGTGCGTTTTCGGCAAAAGCAATACAATATACCGCTTCGGGAACGGTTGTATTCCGACGGCTCTGTCTGGTGGGAACAGCGAAAATGGTAACAGGTTTGTAAACTCTCTTGCAAGCCGCGGCAAATTGTGATATAGTAGCCGTTGGCGCTCAAAAGCAACTGCGCTTACAGCGGTAAGGAGGTGGCGACAATCCGATTGACCGAAACAACGATCCGCTGGAATGAACCGGCGACCTGGGCTATTCTGCTCATAGCCGTGATCCCGCTCTTTCCGGAATATATCAGCTTTTTTCTGGTGATCGCCGCTACTGTTCCCGGCTATTTTGCCCTACGCAGGCAGCCGGCCGTGCGTCCCGGACGCATATCCAGACTGCTCCTGCTGTATATCGCCTATATCGGCATCGGGCTGGCCTATTCCGTCTCACAGAACAGCACCCTGCTCACCTTCGGTATGTGGGGTTTCTTCTTCGGTATGTTCTGCCTGCTGCGCTCTCTGCTCACCAGCCGGGAGCGGCTGGAAACGCTGGCCTGTTTCATCACCCTGACTGCCGCCGTGGTCGGTCTGATCGCCTGTCTGCAATTCTATATCGGCGATTTCACCGGTACCAATCCCATTCGGTTCTGGGAATTTCTGGACAAGCGCGTGTATGAGTGGCTGCCCCTGAAAACCAGCCGCATCGACTATATGCTGCGTGCCTGCTCCACTTTCAACAATCCCAATGTGCTGTCGGAATATCTCACCATGACCATTCCTCTGGGCGTATTCTACGCCAAAGGACAGCCGGAAAACACCTTTGCCAAGCACGCGGCCAACGGCTGCCTGATTCTGATGGTAGCCGGCGTGATCTTCTCTTTCTCGCGGGGAGGCTATATCGCTCTGGCCGTACTGCTGGCGGCGCTGGCCTGCTTTAATCTGCGGGAGCACTTTTCCTCCATTGTGGTGTATGCCTTCTCCGGCCTGCTGCTGATCCCCGGCCGGGCGGTGGAGCGCATTCTCAGCATTCTCCCCGGCATCAAGACCGGCAGCGATATCCTTGACAGTTTCAAGGTTCCTGCCGAGCAGATCGGTTCCGCCGCCCAGGAAGTCATCAGCACATCCGGGGCCGACGTGGCCATCAATATCCGCTGGCAGATCTGGCTGGAATCCCTAAAGATGTTTGCGGAACGTCCGCTTTGTGGTTTCGGCACCGGAGTCCATGCCACATGGAAACTGTTTTTGCAGCGGAATCTGCCCGTTGTGCACGCCCACAATCTGGTGTTACAACTGCTGGTGGAGGGCGGATTGATCGGTCTGTGCATTTTCCTGTGTCTGGGTTTCCGGACGGCCGTCAACGGGCTGGAGCTGATGCGGAAGAACTGGCAGCCCCGCTCTTTCTGGATGGGGTATGCGGTCATTGGTTTCGGGGTTGCTTTCTGCGTGCAGGGGATATTCGATTATCCGCTGATGACCCCCAAACTGGTATGCCATTTCATGCTCATGCTGGTGCTGGCCGAACGGGCGGTGCGACTGTTCGATACCCGTTCTCTTTCGTTGCGGAAATACCTGAAAAAGCGCCGGGAAAAGCGCCGCCAAACGGCCGACTGATCGGTGTCGTATGACCCGATTCACGCAGCATGGGCGAAAGCGACGGCATTGAGCCGCCAGATCAGATCCTCACATACTAAAAGGTGCCCCGCCGATGCCCATCTGGTTATCGGCGGGGCACTTAAATTTCTTATAAACAGCTCTCTGCTCCGTTCACATGATGCGCCCGACTCTACTCATTCGATCCGCCGCCATTCCGGCCGCTCATCAAGCGACCGGACCGGGGCTTTGCGCCCCTCATGCGCATTCGATACTGCGTGGGAGAAATCTTTTCCCTGGAAGTGAAAAAGCGGCTGAAGGTCATACCGTCCGTATATCCGTTTGAAATAGCAATCTGCGTCACCGTGGCGTTTGTTTCGGCCAGCATCTTTTTAGCCGCGTTCATCCGCAATTCACTTATGTAGGCTTTGGGTGAAAGACCGGTGCGTTCTTTAAACAGTCGGAGCAAATAGGTGTGGCTGATACCCAGAGCCGTAACCAAATCCCGTACTTCAACAGGTGTATGCAAGTTGCTCTTAATATAGTTGAGCGAAAAAGCAAAATACACATCTGCGTTGGACAATTGCTTTTCAGGACCCTGCGCATGACTGTTGAAAATATGCAAAAAGCACTCCAGAATTTCCCCGGCTGTCACCGTGCGATTATGATTGTTTCGAATAAACTGCGCGGTATTCTTTACAACGGAAGTGTCGCCGTAGCGGAAGATCAGGGTTTGCGGGTCGGCATTGTATTTGTCGAACAGTTTGCCGATCGTTTCATCGTCCGAGGTAATCCATAAAAATTCCCACGGTTCATCCTTGTCCGGATAATACTCCTCCATCTGACCCTGACGTATCAAAAAGCCCTGACCACTGGTGACCGGATGCCCATTATAATATCCCTTGCCGGCAAAAACGTAGTGAATCAAATAAATATTTCTGGTACCGGGTCCGAAACGGTTATTGGCCGGATCGGCGCTGCATCCGATATTGTTGATCCGCGGCAGCGGGCTCTGCTCGACGCAAACCATATGCGCAAACATATTCTGTCCTCTCTTCTACGGTGTTTGTTTCAATTATGCTATAAAAAGTGCGGATTTGTCAATAGCATACACCCCCTTTCCTGTGGTATATTATGCGCAAGAAAACGGAGGTGTTTCAATGAATAAAAATTATATCACAGTGGCAGCACAAAACAGCACAGATGATTTCAGACGGACCGCACACTATGTATGCACGGGAAGACACGACGAGCTTATGATCCAAAAGGCCATCGACGACTGCATTCGTACCGACAAAAATCTGTATTTCTATAATGGCATATACCACATCGACGGTTTCTACGACTTTGGCGACGGCGGTCCGCACACGGCACTGCGCTTTCCGAACGCGCACCGGGAGATACGCGTCATCGGGGAAAACCACGAATACGGTTTTACGCAGTCGTTTGACAACGGCGTTGTGTTGTATGTCTCCGGTGAAGCACTGGATACGATTGCCAACGCCGGCGCAGATGTTTTGAGGAGCGCCTGGACGCCGTTCGGCATCCAAAACGGCGCAAATCTCCATATCGAGAATCTCGCCGTTGTGTTGGCCGACAATCAGCACCCCATACGGTGCATTGATCTGCGCAGAACCGACCGTGTTGAAGTCAAAAATGTCTCCCTGATTTCCTACGGCGATGAGTTGGAAACCGTCGGAGCAGGGCTGAGCACCACCCCGTCCATCCCCGCCATCGGCTGTATCGGACTTACGATGACCGACGGCAGCAACTATGATTACAGCAATTACACCAATGTGCAAACCTGGGGCTTCGACGAGGGTATCCAGGTCGGCGGCGAACACGTGGTCTGCATCAATTGCGGCGCACAAATCGGCCGATACGGCTTCACCTTCGGCAACTATGCGTCAGGCTGCGGCTCAAACCATCCTATTACGCTGATCAACTGTCTGGATGAGCGAAACATCAACCTGCCCTACTTCGGCAAGTGGTGCGGAGACGATTCCCCCACGGGAGAACGATTGATCGGTGGACAGGAGGTTACGCTGATCAGTTTTAATATTGAGCGCATAGAGAGCCAAACCCCCGGCGGAAAGCTGGGTGATCTCATGCGTGAAGAAATTCCCGGAACCTGGAGAGGCAATATAGATTTCACCGCTCAATGTGCCTGGAACAGCGTAAACAGCAGGGAATTTCAGCTATGGGAAAATGACGGTTCCGGAAACGGAATAAAGACCAGAAACAATTGCCACAAGACCGTGTGCACCACAGAGGAACGACTTTCCTACTACCCGACACTGGGACAACAGATTTTCGATACAAGCCTGAATAAACTGGCGATCTGCATTGACCCGCATCGAAAACTATGGGTAGATTGTACTGGCAACAGCATTTGAGGCACCTCACAACCGCGACGAAAAAGAGCCATCGGCGATTGCCGACGGCTCTTTCTGTTAATCGGGGCAGCAATCCGGCTACTCCTCGGAGACGGCGGAGCGTTTCTGACGCTCCTTTTGCTGTTTGATCACCTTCAGGCGGGAAAAATCCTCCCGCTCCTTTTCCTCCAGCGCCTCGGTGATGTCCTTGATGGTGGTGCGGAACTGGGGAATCATCACGTTCTTCAATGCGTTAGCGCG
>DJEF01000028.1:19321-32847 GCA_002431285.1 Ruminococcaceae bacterium UBA5905
TTGCGGATGGCATTGGCCAGCAAATAGACACTGCTGCCGATCTCCGCCAGCTCCACCGTCAGCTCCTTAACCTGCCGAAAGCGCTCATAGGCCTCGTCCAGCATGGAATTGGTGGTGGAGAGCGGGTAGTTGGCATAGCTGGTGCTATGCAGCCGCACCGCCGGCAGCTCCACTCCCATCACCGAGCGGTAGTCGATCTCCAGCCCCTCTTCCACCGGGATGTTGCGCACATGATCCTCGCAGAAGCCCAGGGTCAGATTGGCCTTTTGCAGCGCCGCATAGGCTTCGGCATAGGTCGAGTCGATCCGGCTCTGCACATCCGTCGCCTTGTCGATGAGCTGCATCATCTCCCGGATGAGAATATTGCGCTTGCGATCCATCAGATCGTAGCCCAATTCTGCCAGCTCCAGACTTTTCTTCGTCGCCATGAGATTGCCCTTGGTGGGCGCTACCTGTGCCATTCCGAATCACTCCTTTCCGATTTTTATACGCACCGCTCCCGCAACGGCACCAGCGGCAATCGTCCGTCCGAACAACATCGCCGGACAGGACCCCGTCGTCCGGACGTCATGCCTTTTCTGCGGGCGCATCGTAATACTGATCCAGCAGCTTATCGTCGATACGATCCAGCTGATTGCGGGGCAGCAGCCGCAGCAGCTCCCAGCCGACATCCAATGTCTCCAGCATCGTGCGATCGGTGAAGCCCTGGTTGAGAAACCGCTGCTCAAACGCCCGCCCAAAGGACAGCATCTGCTTATCGCTGTCGCTCAGCTCCTCCTCGCCGATGACCGAGGCCAGCGCCCGCACATCCTGCACCTTGGCATAGCAGGCAAACAGCTGGTTCGCCACCGACTGGTGATCCGCCCGGGTGAACCCCTCGCCGATGCCGCTCTTCATCAACCGGGACAGGGAGGGCAGCACACTGATGGGGGGATAGATGCCCTTGCTCTCCAGTGTGCGGTCCAGCACGATCTGCCCCTCGGTGATATACCCGGTCAGATCGGGGATGGGATGGGTGATATCGTCATTGGGCATGGACAGGATCGGCACCTGCGTGACCGAGCCCTTTTTGCCCCGGATCATACCCGCCCGCTCATACAGGCTGGCCAGATCGGAATACAGATAGCCGGGATACCCCTTCCGTCCGGGAATTTCCCCCTTGGAGGAGGAGAATTCCCGCACCGCCTCGCAATAGGAGGTCATATCGGTGAGGATCACCAGCACGTGCATTTCCAGCGTAAACGCCAGATATTCCGCCGCCGTCAGAGCGCAGCGGGGGGTGATGGTGCGTTCCACGATGGGGTCGTTCGCCAGATTCAGGAACATGACCACCCGCCCCATGGCGCCGCTTTCTTCAAAAGAGCGGCGAAAATAATCCGCCACATCGTTTTTCACGCCCATAGCGGCAAAAACGATGGCAAAATCCTCTCCGTCGCCGATATTGGCCTGCCGGGCGATCTGCACCGCCAGCTCGTTATGGCGCATACCGGAGCCGGAGAAAATGGGCAGTTTCTGTCCCCGGATGAGGGTCGTCAGCCCGTCGATGGCGGAGATACCGGTATTGATATAGCTGCGAGGCATGATCCGGGACACCGGATTGATGGGTTTGCCGTTCACGTTCTCCCGGCTCTGAGGATACACCTCTCCCAATCCGTCCAGCGGCCGCCCCACGCCGTCGAATACCCGACCCAAAATTTCCGGGGACAAGGGCAGCTCCATGGGGTGCCCCGTCAGGGACACCCGCGTATTCTCCAGCGACAGTCCCCGGGTGCCCTCGAACACCTGCACCACGATCCGTTGCCCGCTCATCTGCACCACCCGGCCCAGCCGGGAGACGCCGTCGCCGCTGCGCAGCTCCACGATCTCCTCATTGGCGGCGTCGGGCACCCCGTCCAGCACCACCAGAGGACCGTTGATCTGGGCAAGCCCTGTATGCTCGATTATCATCGCTTTATCCCTCCTTAGCCATCCACCGGGCGGATGGCGGACAGGGTGTTGTCGATTTCGGTGATATACCCGTCCAGCAGCTCGATGTGGGCATTGGGCACATCGTATTTCATTTTGACCGCTTTATCGAACAGCCCCGTCGCCAGCAGCTTGGACAGGGGCACCTGCCGCGTCACCAGCCGCAGAGCCGCATGGTGCAGATGAAGAATCACCCGCATCATTTTCTGCTGCTTTTCCAGCGATACAAAGGTGTCGTCGGGATGAAACGCATTCTGCTGCAAAAATCCCACCCGGATCACCCGAGCCGTCTCCAGCACCAGCTTCTGGTCATCGGGCAACACATCGGCGCCGATGAGCTTGACAATATCCATCAGCCCGTCTTCTTCGGCGAGGATGCCTGCCAGTTCCTCCCGGTCCTTGAGGAACCCGGCGCCCATCTGCTTTTCATACCAGGACGCCAGATCGGACAGATATTCGCTGTAGCTTTTCGTCCAGTTGATGGCAGGATAGTGTCTGGCGTAAGCAAGGCTCTTATCCAGCGCCCAGAAGCAGCGGGTAAACCGCTTGGTATTCTGGGTCACCGGTTCGGAGAAATCCGCTCCCTGGGGAGACACAGCGCCGATGACAGACACAGAACCTTCACCGCCGCCCAACGGCTCCATATAACCCGCCCGCTCGTAAAACTCGCTTAACCGCGAGGGCAAATAGGCGGGAAAGCCCTCGTCGGCGGGCATTTCCTCCAGCCGTCCGCTGATTTCCCGCAGCGCCTCCGCCCAGCGGGAGGTGGAATCCGCCATGATAGCGGCATGATAGCCCATATCCCGATAGTATTCCGCCAGCGTAATGCCGGTATAGATGGACGCCTCCCGGGCGGCCACCGGCATATTGGAGGTATTGGCGATCAGCACCGTCCGCTCCATCAGAGAACGTCCGGTACGGGGGTCGGTCAGCTCGCCGAATTCTCCCAGCACATCGGTCATCTCGTTGCCCCGCTCACCGCAGCCGATATAGACGATGATGTCCGCATCGCACCATTTGGCGATCTGATGCTGGGTCATGGTCTTGCCGGTGCCGAAACCGCCCGGCACCGCCGCCGCACCGCCCTTGGCGATGGGAAACATGGTGTCGATGATCCGCTGACCGGTGATCAAAGGCATAGCGATGGGCAGCCGCCGTTTCACCGGACGGGGCACCCGGATGGGCCATTTCTGGCACAGGGTCAGCTCCCGCTCCTCCCCGGCGGCGGTGCGCAGCCGCACCACCGGCTGGTTGACGGTGTATTCTCCATTCTCCGCCACCCAGACCACCTCGCCGCTCACCTGCGGCGGTACGAGACAGCGGTGGGTGATGGATGCGGTCTCCGGGCAGGTGGCATACACCTGTCCGGGAGATACGGTATCCCCCACCTGAACCGTCACCGTCACCGTCCATCGGCGGTTCTCATTCAGCGTCGGCACCTGCACGCCCCGGCGGATAAACGCCCCGTCTGCGTCCCGGATCGCCTCCAGCGGTCGCTGGATCCCGTCAAAGATCGAATGCAGGATCCCGGGACCGAGGGTGGCGCACATGGGGCCGTCGGTGCTGACCACCGGCTCGCCGATGCGTAGGCCCTCCGTCTCCTCGTACACCTGAATGGTGGCGCCGGTCTCCTCCAGCGCGATCACCTCGCCGATGAGCCGCTCCCGGCCCACATACACCATATCCATCATGGACAGATCCGTGCGTCCGGCGACCGTCACCACGGGGCCGTTGATCGAATGTATGGTTTTCTCCATTCCTGTGGCCTCCTTAAAGCCCGCCAGCAAATTTACCCGACCCGGTCAATGCCGTCCGGCAGGCTTTGCTGCAATGCTCGTCAACTTACAGAACCGCCAGCCCGGCCTGCTCCCGGAAACGGGGCTTCTCCTGCTCCAGACGGGCAGCCAGTGTATCGTCCGCCCGCAGCGATGCCGCCGTGCTCTCCATCCGCAGCCCGCCCAGCGTGTTGGTCTCGTCATATTCCACCCGGCAGGGGCAGCCGAACGCCGCCTGTACCCGTCCGGCGAAAGCAGCGTCCGCCGGACGCAGATACACCACCGCATCGGTGACGCCGGCGGGCAGCAGCGCTCCCAGCCGCGCCGCCGACCGCTCCAGCAGCGTTCCATACTCCGGCGTGGCGGTGAATGCCGCCACCGCCCGGGCAGCATCCTCGAACACCTTCTGTTCGTAGGCATCCCGCAGACCGACCAACCGCCGCCGGGAGGCACTGCGATAGGCCGACAGCTCCACATCCGTCTGCTGCTTCACCTGACCGATAGCCCGCTGATACAGCACCTCATGCCGGTCGTGCATTTCCTTCTCCGCTTCCTGCATTCGGGTATGGGTATAGGCGGCTGTTTCCTGCTCCTTCGCCCGGCAGGATTCCTCGGCGGCCTGCCGGATCGCCTCCAGAAACAGCGGCAATTTATCCTGTATATCGTTCATAGCTATTCCGCCCCTCCGAAAGCTCAGAATTTCACCCCGATGGCGTCACGCACATACCGGGTGATGCTGTCCTTGCTGCGCACCCCATGCCGATCGGGAATCTCCACGATCAGCGGACGGGACACGCTGGTCTTGATGGGATAGATCAGGGAATCGCACTGCTGGGCCAGCCTCTCGGTGATGAGCAGAATGCCCACCTCCCGGTCGGCCACCGCCTGCCGCAGATACCGCTCCACCTCGGCCGGCTCATGGGCGACCACCCCTTCGATGCCCGCCATACGCATTCCCATCTGGGTGTCTACGTTATCGCTGATGAGAAAGAATTTCATGGTTCTTCCCCGCCTGTCGTTACAGCACACCCAGACCCTTGAGGATCAGGATGGAGATAACCACGCCGTACAGGGCGATAGACTCGCCCAATGCCACGAAGATCAGCGCCCGGCCGAACATCTTCGGATCCTCGCTGGTGGCCCCGATGGCCGCCGGAGCGCCCGCCGCCACGGCGATACCGCCGCCGATACCGGCCAGCCCCGTCACCAGACCCGCCGCCAGCAGACCGAGACCCAGCGCCAGGCCGTCGGCGGATTTCTCCTCCGTCGCCTCAGGAGCAGCCGTGGTGGCGACATCCGACGAACTCGCCGCCGTGCCCTCCGCCGACACGGTCATCGCCATCGTGCCGCACAGCACCAGCAGCACCCCGGCCGCCGCCAGATTCATACACACCATCTTTTTCGGAGAAGCGCCCCGCCGCACCTTGTATACGGCAAACGCCACCGTCGCCGCCAGCACCAGCACGGGAAGAATAAACAACATCGCTTTCATTGTGATACCCTCCATGTATTTGTATTTCACCGTTTATACCTGCAGGCGTCTTACGCCTGTTTCTGACGCACCTTATCACTCAGCCGGAAAGCATGGAACGGCTGTCCGTCCCCCTGATAGAACCGGCTGAACATCTCGTAAAAGCCCAGACGCAGCACCTGAATATAGGTCAGCACGCCCTCGATGCCCATGATGAGCAGATTCCCCAGCACCAGCACCAGAATGCGGCCGAAGCCCGCCGCCGGCGCCATAGAATACACCACCAGCATCATCCCGGCGTGCACCAGCACAAACGCGCCCACCCGCAGGAAAGACACGGTGTTGCTGAAATAGGACAGCACGTATTCGATCAGCTCGAAAAGATTGGCCAGCAGGTAGTCCCCCCAGCTCTCCGGTTTCCAGTCCGGCTTGCGCTCCACCAGTCCGATGAGGATCTCCTTAAAGTACAGAATGAGGAAACCCACCACCAGCGGCCAGGTGATCCACGCCGACGGGATGACCGCAAAAGCGTCGCCGCCCATGAATTTGAGAATTTGCAGCACCAGGCACACATACACCACGATGCCGGTCACGCCGTTTTCGCTGAACAGCGCCTCGCCCACTTGCCGCCGCTTGAGGCAGGCGGCAATATTCAGCCCCATCGCCACGATCAGCAGGAACACGCCGATGCCGATGGCCGTCACCAGAATGAGGGTGATATCCTGCATGATGGTGATGGGCTTGTGCATATGCAGCACATTCTCATAGAAACCATCCAGCGCTTCCTCATTGCCGAACACCGAGCCGAACAGCGTGCCGAACACCGCTGAGGACAGCCCGCACCGCAGCAGGATTCCGCCCATACGGCTGCGGCTCTTCAGCCACAGAAACAGCCCCAGCGCCGCCACGCACAGCCCCTGCCCCAGATCGGCAAACATGATACCGAACAGCAGCGTATACACCACGGACAGGAACAGCGTCGGGTCAATATCGTGATACCCGGGGATGCCGTACATCTCCACAAACTCTTCGTAAGGGCGGATCAAACCGGAGTTTTTCATCTTCGTCGGCGGTTTCGCCCCGGCGGAGGGTTTCTCCAGCGTCAGCTCTGCGTCCACCGCCTCTGCGGCCGCCCGCACGGCGGCATCCTCCTTCACCGGCACCCAGCCGCACAGGAAGAAGTATTCGCCGTGCACCACCGCCCGGCTGCGGATCTCATGCAGCGCATTGCGGTACAGCAGCCGGGAATACATGAAATCACAGGCCTCCTGCTGCTCATCCCACAGCTTGCGCAGCTGGTCGTCGATGGCATCCAGCTCCGCCGTCGCCTGATCCAGCCGCCGCTGGTATTCCTCCATAGCCTTTTCCGGCGTATCGAAGGCCTGCGGCAGCCGCAAGCGCTGGAAATACAGCGCCGCAAACAGCCGATCCACCTCGTCCGCCTTGTTCGCCGGGGTGAAATACACCCCCCAGACCTCCTCGCCCTCCCGGGAGCAGGGGAAAAAGAGCAAATACGGGTCCTGCTCGAACCGTTTGAGCTTCTCCAGATTTTCCGCCGGCATCCGGCCGAAACGGAATCGGATGAATTTGCTCTCATACAGCTCATTGAGGGGCAGATCCATCTGCACAAAATGCTGCAAATCCCGCACGGCGCGGGCATCCTCGTCCTTTTCCGCCAACAGCGCCGTGCGCTTGTCCTGCAGCTCCTTCACCCGGTTGGACATGGCGGACAACAGCTGAGAATCCACCTGCGCGTCATCCCGGCTGTCCCGCACCTCGTCCCGGTAATGCAGCTCCCGGCCGAAGGCCTGCGCCACCTCCTGCACCGCCGCCAACCGTTCGGCGTAGGGATTCGGCTCCGCCAGGGGCGTATACCCCATAGACCCCGGAATAAACTCCGTCGCCGGTTCCACCTGCACCCGTCCGTCCAGGCAGCAGCGATCAATAAACGCGTCCAGCGCGTCCAGCTTGCCGGAGGCGCGCATCATCCACATTTTCTCGACTGCCATACGTTCAATCGCCTCACTTTTCCACGCCGATCAGCATTCCGGCGGCCGTATCCGTTGCGCCGTAGCGCACACCCTCCACCAGATGCAGGATATTCTTCAGCTCCAACCGCCGGAGAGTCGCATAGCACAGCATCGCCACCGACGGATCGGTGGTGAACCGCAGCTGCCGCTGACACTGAGCGAAACACCAGCGCTCCACCGCCAGCTCCACATAGTCCTCCGGCCGCACCGTCAGCTCCCGATACCGGGTGCGGGACAGCGCCTCATTGAACTGCCGCCGGTCGGTTGCCGCCAGCAGCCTGCGCAGCTGAGCATCGGTTAACAGACCGCCCTCCAGCAGAAATGCTCCGGCCTCCGCCGGAAACCGCCGCAGCACCCCCGTGCGGTAGATGATCACCAGATCGTCCAGGTCGATCCCGGTCCGTAGCAGCTCCTCCACCGCCCGGCGTTCGCCGCCGGTGTACGTTCTTTCCACCATTTCCAACAGCTGTCGGGTACAATGCTGTCGCAGCGCTCGATCCATCGCCGCCATATCCACCGGGCCGTCCGGCCGCACCAGAGGGCGGCACAGCTTTTCATAAGGCGTACCGACCAGGGCCCCGATCAGCGTCTCCGCACCGTCCGCCCGCTCCACCGCCGACCAATCGACAACCGAATGTGCGGCGAAAAACGCCGGTGCAGCCGGCAGCTCCACCGGCAGACGGCCGGCGGCATAGGTCAGGGCCTGCTCCAGCCGCTCCGTCTCCCATTCCAGCAGAAAGCAGATGTAGAAAGGAGAATGGATGGCATAGGCATACCGGGACAACCCCGCCAAATGGCGGCTCTGGATCTCCCGCAGCTGGTTTTCCAGCCGACCCCGATGCACAGAGCCCGGATCGGTGGCAGTCATATACTGCCCATAGGGCGTTTTCTCTTTGAGATAAGCGGCCAGATCGGTAAAGGTGCGGCAGCCACGCATATCCTCATATTGCCTTGGCGTCAACCGCTGGGCGTACATAGCCCGGGTCTTCGTCAGCAGTGCATTTTCTGCAGCGTGCATGGCTAATTCTTCACTCCCGCTCCGTGACACGGGCCGCCAGATCGGCCACCCAGATATCGTGCATCTGCTCCACACGAGCCGCCATAGCGGCCACCAGCTCCATCTGCCGGGCGTCCACAGCGGCTTTTTCGGCGGCCAGACGGCGGGATTGCTCCTCTCTGGTGTAGGCTTCCGCCTCCCTCACGCCATTCTCATAGGCGGTCTGGAGATCCCGGCGGCGCTGAGCCACCGTATCTTCCACACGGCGGCGTTTTTCCTCCGCCTGTTCCTCCTGCTGGCGTGCCTGTTTATCCACCTGTAAAATGGCGGCGATACTTTTTTCGATCATCCGGATCCCTCCTTCATCGACCGATAGGTATTATACTCCGATTTCACACAAATTACAATATCTTAAAAGCGCATGGCAACTATATCCCACGAGCATATATGCTCATGCAAATCTGCTCAGGCATACGCACGTGAGTATTCCTGCTGGAGCAAACCTGCTCTGACATAGCTGCCGCGCACCTGTTTTTTCCAATTCAGTCTGGTATTTCCATCCCTGTCGGCGGAAAAATTGCGTATGCTATTCCAGGGCGCGTCGAAACGAATTTTTCTGTCCGCCCGATATACCGATCCCCCCGCCGGAACCCGGCCGCCGACAGCATACAGCAAACCCCGGCGAGTGCTCGCGCACCCGCCGGGGCAATCCTGCAAGGCTTTCTGGCGGGACTCAGCCCAGCTCAGCGAAGTACTTGATGGTACGAACCATCTGGCTCGTGTAGGAGTTCTCGTTGTCGTACCAGGACACGACCTGCACCTGATAGGTGTCGTCGTCGATCTTCGCCACCATGGTCTGGGTGGCATCGAACAGGGAGCCGTACCGCATACCGATGACATCGGAGGACACGATCATATCCTCGTTGTAGCCGAAGGACTCGGAGGCAGCCGCCTTCATCGCCGCATTGATGCCCTCCACGGTGATGTCCTTGCCCTTGACAACCGCCACCAGAATGGTGGTGGAGCCGGTGGGAACCGGCACACGCTGGGCAGAGCCGATCAGCTTGCCGTTCAGCTCGGGGATCACCAGACCGATGGCCTTAGCGGCACCGGTGGTGTTGGGGACGATGTTCTGGGCGCCGGCACGAGCGCGGCGCAGGTCGCCCTTGCGCTGGGGACCGTCCAGGATCATCTGGTCGCCGGTGTAGGCGTGCACGGTGGTCATAATGCCGCTCTCGATGGGAGCATAGTCATTCAGAGCCTTGGCCATGGGAGCCAGGCAGTTGGTGGTGCAGGAAGCGGCGGAGATGATCTTGTCCTCGGCAGTCAGGGTCTTCTCGTTCACGCTGTACACGATGGTGGGCAGATCCTTACCGGCAGGAGCGGAAATGACCACTTTCTTTGCACCGGCGTTGATGTGCGCCTGCGCCTTATCCTTGGAGCAGTAGAAACCGGTGCACTCCAGCACCACATCCACGCCCAGCTTGCCCCAGGGGCACTCATTGGCGTCCTTGATGGCATAGATCACGATCTTCTTGCCGTCGACGGTGATATAGTTATCCTCACCCTCGCCCTCGTGGAAATCCACGGTGTGACCCATGGCCACATAGTTGCCCTGAGCCGTATCATACTTCAGCAGGTGAGCCAGCATCTTGGCGCTGGTCAGATCGTTGATGGCCACGACCTCGTAGCCCTCGGCACCGAACATCTGACGGAACGCCAGACGGCCGATCCGGCCGAAACCGTTAATTGCAACTTTAACTGCCATAACACAATTACCTCCGTTTATTTAGTCTGTCTGTATTCTACCGCAAATCCCCCGGAATTGCAAGATGTTTGTTACATTTTTAACCAATTCATTGCTACTTTCGGAGTTTTGTACAAATCACACGAATCGGCAATCAATGCCGTATTCACATTCAACAAAAGGAGTCGATCATGTCCATGCCACGATCTTCCAAGCCCGAAGCCAAAGCCGAAGGCAGCCGCCGGGAGCAACTGGCGGCATATTTCCTGTCCGTACCGTCTCCGGAGCAGCAAACGCCGGAACAGCAAACGGTATACTACGCCAGACTGCGGGAGCTGGGGCAGCTGGAGATCGACGAGGTGCTGCAAAGCAGCGGCGGCAACCGTCCGCTCCTGTGGGGGAATCCCGTGCCGCTGATGCAGAATCTGCTCACCGCCGCTCAGCGGCTGGCCGCCGGGCTGGGGCAGCCGCTGTTCGTATTCCCGGCCAAGGAAACCGCCATTGATTTCTGCGCCATGCTGCACCCCCGCATCCTCTCGCTGGGGCTGTTGGGGCTGCTGCGGGAAGCCTGCCGCACCGCGCCGCACCGGCCGCTATGGGTACGGATGCAGGAGCAGGCCCACTGCCTGACCGTTACCGTCACGGCCGACGCACCCCTCAACGCCGGGGACGCCCTACGGCTCATACAGGAAAGCGCCCGACTGCACAAAGGCAGTCTGGCGCTCTGCGGGAATTCGGTAGCTTTCTCCATCGGACGCACAGAAGAGATCCCCTCGGGCGCCCGTCCGTATGTGAGCCCCACGGCGGACGAGCTGCTGCGGGATACCCTGTCCCCGGTATGGACCGGGTTCTTTGCCTGGCTTTACTCCCCGGCGTCCTCCGCCGGGGATTCGGCTGCGGGAGACCCGGCATCGGAATCGCCGACGGCATCCGCGTCCGCACCCTCGTCGGAATCGGACGCACCGGATTCCGACTCCGGCAGTCGCGACGAGCCGTAAGCCCAGGCCAGCGCGTAGCCCAACGCCATCACCCCGATGGCCAGATCGGGCGCGCCGGCCAACTGGCTGGCCAGATACGCCTCCGTATCGCCCAGCAGGAACATACACAGACGGGTGAGCGGCCCGGTGATGGCAAACAGCGCCGTCCCCAGCGCATAGAAGGTCAGCAGGCCGGGCTTAACGCTGCCGATGCCGGAGGCGTACCGCGCCAACTTGAACAGGAACAGCATCTCCAGCAAAAACATACCGAAATCGTAAAAGCTCTCGGAAAGGCGCACGGCGCTGGCATAGGACATCTCATACCGTGCCAGCCGAAACCACATCCACAGCACCGGCAGCAGCAGCGGCGCGGCGCTCATGCCGATGCGGGTGCCACCCTCCGCCGCCATACGCAGCCCGAAATACACCAGCCCTGCGCCGCCGCCGACGCCGCACAGAAGATACAGCCACAGCAGCGGCACGGCCAGTCCGGCAAGCTGGGCCGCCTGCGGCTCCGGCATGACGCCGCTGATCCAATAGTCGAGCATCTCCCACAGAGAACCGCCGGCCAGCACACCGCCGGCCACCATGGTCAGCAGCGCCACCGGGAGCGCCGCCGCGCCGGTCACGTCGATCCTCCGGCGGGGGGTCAGCAGGCCGAAAATTCCCAGCGCGATCAACGTGACCAGCATCACGCCGATAACCACGCCGCTCATGGCAAACCGGCCGGTATCGCCATCCCGCAGCGTCGGCATCAGCGCCACCCGCAGCACCAGCGTCACCGCCGTCATGCCACCCCCTACAAGAGCCGCCGTGCGCACGGCACCACTCCATTTCCTGATATTCATTCGTTGCACGGTCTGTCGCCGCCCTTCCTCGGTCGCCCATCGTGCGTGCATATTCGCCGCATCCGCCGCATATGCTTGACACAGTGGGACAACCGGTACCGTTGATCCGACAGAACGGAGACCGCGCCCGCCGTATACGGCGGACCGACGCCGTCCTGTCCGGATAATATCTCCTATCATAATCCGTTTTGCCCCCAAAGTCAAGGGCAATACCGCACAAAAACCGTCCGCCGATGCCGCCACGGGATATACTATGGCGGTGCTGCCCGCAGAAAAAACCGGAAGGATGAGCCACATGAAGGGATATGCCGCTCTGCTTTTGACCGTTGCCGTACTGCTGCTGCTGTTCCCCCTGCCCGCCCTGCCACGGGCGGCCTCGCCGACCGCACCCCCGGCCGAATCCGCCCCTCCGACCGAATCGACCGCACCCGCATCGGGCGAGCAGTCGTTTCGGGTGCTCGCCGGCGGCGAAGTGGTTTCGCTGTCCGAGCGGGAGTTTCTCATCCGCACTCTGGCCTTCGAGATGCCCGCCTCCTATCATACCGAGGCGCTGAAGGCCCAGGTCGTAGCCGCCTATACATACTACGGACGGCAGCGGCAACTACACCGCAAGAACCCCGACCCGACGCTGAAAGGGGCGGATTTCGCCACACCGGACGAAAAATTCCCGGCACAGTATGACGAAACCGCCTTGCGGCAGCGGTGGGGCAACCAGTATGAGCTGAACTATCAAAAGCTGTGCGCCGCCGTGGACGCGGTGGCAGGACGCTATATGACCTGCGGCGGCGAATGGATCGACGCCTGCTATTTTGCCCTCAGCTGCGGCAGCACCGAATCCGCCGCCGTGGTCTGGGGGAATGATCTGCCGTATTTGCAGCCGGTGGCCAGCCCCGGCGACCGGTTATCCCCTCAGTTTGAAACCGCCGTGTCGCGGACGGCCGATGAGGTCAAGGCGGCGCTGACGCAGGCGTTTCCGCAAGCCGCGCTGGAGGGGGACCCGGCGGAATGGCTCCGGGATCCGGTGCTGTCCTCCGCCGGAACGGTGGCCACCCTCACCGTCGGCGGCCAAACCGTCCGGGGATCGGCCGTGCGCACGGCCCTGGGCCTGCGTTCGGCGGCGTTTACCTATACCTGTCGGGACGGCGTCTTTCAGTTCACCGTCCACGGCTACGGGCACGGCGTCGGCATGAGCCAATACGGCGCCGATTATCTGGCGCGGCAGGGATATTCCTACGATGAGATCCTCCGCTACTACTACACCGGCATCACCCTGGAACCGGCCGCTTGAAAGACGGCCCATCCGCCATGCCGTCCTCGGTTGACAAAGCCGAGGACGGCATACTATTCCGGAAACGGTGTCTGCCGGTTACAGCAGCGCACGGCTTAAAGTTCCGGCTTTGAGAAAGACGGCGAGTCACTGTGCATTTTACAGGGGAAGACCGGCATGGGGGACAGCGATCCGGCTCCGGCCGATCACCGCCCGTTACGGGCAGTGCTGTCTCCCCTTTTGGTATACCGACAAGTAAGCGGGCCATCTCGGGATACAGGAAACTCAAGAGACGGCCGCAGCAATACGGACATTGGGGACCGAACGGCAGACAGGGCGCGCCGGATTGCCCAAAAGCGCTATCCTCTGCCGACAGGTATCCCCACTTCGCCGCTGCGACCCGATGAAAGCAGAACGCTCCCCGGCGGGTAACCCGCCGGGGAGCCACA